>CANRFE010000073.1 GCA_947629805.1 uncultured Clostridia bacterium
AAAATGCTTACCAATCTGCCCAAAACATCTTAATAGAAGATAACGTAGTTTTAATAGAAGGGCGTTTAAGCATCCGAGAAGAAGACCAAAGCGTAACCATTCTTGCCAATAAAATTCTCCCTTTCGCAAATGCTCCATTAGGGACGTTTTCTAAAGGAGCATCTGTCCCTTTTGCGACATTAGAAAATAAAATAGAAAGAAAGACATTAGAAATTACGATTACGAATTTAACAGAAGAACAAAAGAACCAATTAAGAGGAGCATTAAAATTTTTTACAGGAGATAGAAATAATACACCTGTGCAAATAAAAAATGGGCAAAGTACGATGCCAGCAGGAGGTATTTTCTTAAATGGAAATACATTAGAGCAATTAGAAGAAATTGTAGGAAAGGAAAATTGTACCATAAGGGACGTTTTCTAAAGGAGTATCTGTCCCTTTTGCGACATAATAAAATATAAAGGATGTTGAAAAAATGAACGAACAATTAGTACTAAAAGATGAAGTACATGGAAACATTACCTTACAAGGAGTGTATAAAGAATTAGTAGAAAGCCAAGATTTTCAAAGGCTAAAAGATATTGTACAAACAGGTACTTCCTATTTGAAATATCCAGCCATGAAAGAGGAAACGAGATTTGACCATAGCATTGGTTCTTATTGTAATATGTGTAAAATGATACAAAATATAGAGGCTAAATTGGCAATGCAAGGCATTAAAATAGAGGAAGAAGAAAAAGAAATTGCCAAAATTGCTACGCTCCTTCATGATATTGGGCATGGTGCCTATTCTCATACCTTAGAAAAGATGACAGGATATTCTCATGAAAAAAGAAGTATTGCTATTGTAAAAGATAATAGTACGCAAATTCATCAAATTTTAACTAAATTTTATGGAGAAAAATTTACAAATAAAGTAGGAGAATTCTTAGAGGGAGTTTATGAACATAAAAAACAGAATAAACCAATTTCTGATGTTGCAATCAAAAATGGAACCATTCATTTAGAAACTTTACTCGCTTCTCTTATTTCTAATAATATTGATGCAGATAGACTAGATTATTTGGTAAGAGATTCTAAAAGAGCAGGGTATAAGGTTTTAACGGAAGTAGAAAAATTAATTGAAAGTTTTGAATTTGTATTAGATATTGACAAAATCATTGTTGCGATTCCAGAGGAAAAGAAAATACTAGTAGATATGGCTATTTTAGAAAGAGCAAGAAATTATCGTGATATTTATTTTTGTGGACCTTCTATTATTGGAGATCATGTTTTTGAATTTTTATTACAGGAATTACAACAACATCCCGAAGAAGTACCAGCAGATATTGCCCCTGTTTTACAAAGATTTTTAACAAATAGTAAGGCAAATTTTACAACACAAGAATATTTGACAATTACAGAAACACCTTTAAGGCAGGCTCTAGAAAAAATAGCAAGCAAAACAAAAAAGGAAAGGTTAAAGCAATTATGTGATATAGAGAAAATGACAAAAACTTATCAAGTGCTAAATACAGATAAAAAAGAGGGTTATATTCGCTATTTATTGCATAAAGCAATTCCAGAAATTCCAGAAAATACAAAAGGGTTAATAGTAGAAGAAAGAAAAGTGAAACCTTATAAATCAAATGAAAATGAAAATATTCATGTGATTACGCGTAATGGAATTGAGGACTATCAAGATACCAAACAAGATTTAATTAATCTAGAACCTTTTTCTAAAAAAGTAACTGCAATGAGCTTGGAAATGTTACGTTTAGAACTAGGTATTTCGCAGCAAGAACTAGAACAAAAATATAAAAAAACAATAGAAGAAGTAATTAGCACGGTCACAAAGGCAAAAGATGAATTTGAACTTCGCTATGTTATAACAAAAGGAAGTTTACAAGGCGAAAC
This sequence comes from uncultured Clostridia bacterium, assembly GCA_947629805.1. Classification (GTDB taxonomy): domain Bacteria; phylum Bacillota; class Clostridia; order TANB77; family CAG-508; genus UMGS1663. Next base: position 1,896 of record CANRFE010000073.1, read on the forward strand.
AATAAAAGAAATGATAGAGAAACAATATGAAATTATAGACCATGCTTTTTATATGTCAAATGACATTTATTATGATAATCCAGAAACTTATGCGTTATTAGAAAATAAACAAGCTTTTCGTATAAGAAGGGGAACAACCTTCCATAAAAAAGAAGAAACCTATCAATTTAAGGAAAAAAGAGCAACGTATAAAACGTATCAGAAAGGGCAACAAAGTAATTTTACGATTCGAAGGAAAGAAGAGGAAATAGGGGATACAGAAAAAATAGAAGATTATAAGGAATTTGTTAGTGCTATGCAACTAGACATAAAAAAATTAAAGCCGGTTTTAGAAGTTAGTAATATGCGTAGATTATATACAATTTGTAGCAATGGAATATTGCTGGATATTTCTTTTAATATGGCATACTATATAAATCGAATTTATGAAATGTTTGGTAATATTGGTACCATTGAAATAAGACCAAGAGAAAACAGAGTATTAGATCGATTGGGGTTGCTAGAATTAAGAGAATATTTAGAAAAACAATTTCCTCAATTAGCGCAGTTTTTATCCAATACTAATGTTTACGAAATTGGTATGTTAGATACTTATGAAAAATATCAAAAAGGTTATATAATCAACCAAGATGCTAAAAAATATGAAGAAGAGCATGCAGAATCTACTAAGAAATTAAAAGAGTTGCTTAAGAAAGCAAAGGAAACAAAAGACTTTGCATGGTTGCGTAATATTCCAAGTGTAGAAGAAAATTTACTTTGATAAAATCACTTTTGACAAGAAAAGAAAAATATAGTATAATGAAAAAGTACGAAAACAAAAGGAGTGGTATCGAAGTGGTCATAACGAGCTACACTGGAACTGTAGTAGTCGGTTTTCCGGCCCGTGGGTTCGAATCCCACCCGCTCCGCCAAGAAACATGTTTCCTAAAAAAGAAACATGTTTTCTTTATTCTAAATTAAAGAAGGAAAAGAAGATGCAATCTCATTTAGCAGATATAGTACAGCCATTATTAACATGGTATCAAGCAAATAAAAGAATGTTGCCATGGAGAGAAAATAAAAATCCGTATTCTGTATGGTTATCAGAAATTATGTTACAGCAAACAAGAATAGAAGCAGTAAAACAATATTATAAAAACTTTTTAAGGCAGTTACCTACCATAGAAGATTTGGCACAAGTAGAAGAAGAAAAATTATTAAAATTATGGGAGGGCTTAGGCTATTATAATCGAGCAAGAAATTTGAAAAAAGCAGCACAAATTATGGTAGAAAAATACCATGGAAAAATGCCAACGAAATATGAAGAAATTGTAAAATTACCTGGAATTGGTGAATATACAGCAGGTGCGATTAGTTCTATTTGCTTTCAAGAAAAGGTCTTGGCATTGGATGCCAATGGCTTGCGAGTAATTTCTAGAATTTTAGCTAGTAAAAAAGATATTTTATTACCAACTACGAAAAAAGAAATAACAAAAAAACTGCAAAACATTCTTCCACCAGAGGCAGGAGATTTTAATGAAGCTTTAATGGAACTAGGAGAAACCGTTTGTTTACCCAATGGAACACCTTTGTGTGAAAAATGTCCTCTTATTCCTTATTGCCAAGCAAAGCAACAAAATGTAACACGAGAAATTCCAGTAAGAGAAAAAAAGAAGAAAAGAAAACAAGAGGAAAGAACCATTTTCTTGTTACAAAAAGAAGATAAAATTGCTATTTGTAAAAGAAAGAAAACAGGTTTGTTAGCAGGAATGTATGAATTTCCGAATGTAGAAGGAAGATTACCAAAAAAGCAAATAAAAGAAATCTTAAAGGGCTGGAATTTAGAGGTTGTTACTATACAAAAAATAGGACAAGCCGTGCATATTTTTTCTCATATAGAATGGAACATGGTTGCTTACCAAATTCAAGTAAGAAAAAGCAATACAATCTTTCAATGGGTTACAAAAGAGCAATTAGAAAAAGAGTATGCATTGCCTAGTGCATTTGCGAAATGGAAAGATGGAAAGACAAAGAAAAAAGAATGAATTTTAGAGTTCATTCTTTTTTCTTTGTAAATCAAATAAAATAAAATTATAGAAAACAATTTAAAATTGTAATTCTAATCTGATAAAGGATTTCCATCTGCATCAACATTTATGCTACCTGTTAAAATTAAAATACCTTCTATTAATCCCCAAATAGCAGAAACAAAAGATAAAAAACCACAACTTAAAAGAGAGATTAATAATTGTGCAATAGCCTTTCCTGTAAATCCTAAATAGAAATTGTGAATTCCTAAACTTCCTAAAAAGATACCAAGTAAACCTGCAGCGATTTTAGATTTCTTGTTAGAAGAATTCGTAGAAGAGGTAGTGTTTTCTACTTTTGTAGCTTCTACTTCAATGGTTTCGTTTGCATGTGTTTTTTTGCACTCTTCGCAAACTTCTGTTTCAGATTCTTTTCCACAATATTTACAGAACATAAAAATTCCTCCTTAAATTTTCTTTATGCCTCTATTATACATAATCCTACAAATTTTTCAAGTAAAATTACAAAATTTGTGAAAAAGATTGTAAAATTGTTAGAGAGATGATACAATAAAACACATAGAAAAAGAAAGAATTCATATATTAAAACAAGAGGTGGTAAAATGTTAAATACGCAAGAAATATATGAGTACTTACATAAAAATTTTGCAGATTTGGAAATAAGGCAAAAGGAAAAGATGGCAAATCATACTTCTTGGAAAGTAGGAGGAAATGCAGATTTATGGCTAAAAATAAAAACAATAGAGCAGTTAACACAAATATTACAATATGCAAAAGAAAATAAAATACCAGTTACCGTTTTGGGAAATGGAAGTAATGTTTTAGTAAAAGATAAGGGAATTCGAGGCATTACTATGCAAATAGATTTCCAAAAAATAGAATTACACGAACAAGAAAAGAAAGTAGAAGTGTTTGTAGAAGCAGGGGTAAAATTAGGAATGTTGGCTTCTCTTTTACAAAAAAAAGGAGTTTCTGGTTTAGAATTTGCTTGCCGGTATTCCAGGCACCATAGGAGGTGCTATTCGCATGAATGCTGGAGCTTATGGAAAAGAAATGAAAGAAATTGTAAAAGAAGTAATCTATTTACAAGAAAATGGTAGTATGCAAAAAGTACCCAATGCGGAAATGGAATTTTCTTATCGACATAGTCGTTTTAAAGAAGTACAGGGAATTATTGTGGCAGCAAAATTAGAATTAGAAAAAGGAAAACCAGAAGAAATAAAAGAAAAAATGGAACAATATAAAAAGGCAAGAAGAGAAAAACAACCAATTGATATGCCAAGTGCAGGAAGTACCTTTAAGAGAGGAACGAATTTTATTTCTGCTCAGCTCATTGATGAAGCAGGACTAAAAGGCTATACTATAGGAGGGGCACAGGTTTCTACAAAACATGCTGGTTTTATTGTAAATACTGGAAATGCCACTGCACAAGATATATTAAATTTAATAGATTATGTGATTCAGGTAGTCTATCAAAAATTTGGAAAAATATTAGAGTTAGAAGTAGAAGTAATAGGAGAATAAAGTATGGAAGGTTTTTGGAAATGGTTTAAAAAAGGAGCAAAAATGAAGCGATGGATACTATTGCTTGTTATAGGAATTTTCCTTGCAAGTTATGGTATGGTCATTCTCTTAACACAAGAGCAATTAGGCTTTTTCGATTTAGCTAAAATTATTCTTAGCTTTGTGGTAGGTTTTACTATTGTTATTATTGCCAATATTTTTATGCAAAAGCGAACATTAGAATTATTGGTGCAAGAAACAGATAAAAGAGAAGACGCTAAAACAGGAAATGTAAAATCGCTTATTTTTAACAAAAAAGTTTATGAAGAAGGGCCTAACATTGTCGTTATTGGAGGAGGTTCAGGACTAGATTCTGTCTTAAAGGGCTTAAAAAAATATACCAATAATGTTACTGCCATTGTGACAGTTTCCGATTATGGCAACAATACTAGTGATTCCAGAAAATTATTAGCAACCTTGCCTTTAGATGATATTCGCAATAGTTTAGTTGCTTTAGCAGAAAATGAACCAGTTATGAATGGAATCTTAAATTATAAATTTACAGAAGGAAAGTTAAAATCTTTATGTTTTGGAGATATTTATTTGTTGGCAATGAAAGAATTATATGGAGATTTTACAACTTCTATTGAACAATGTAATCATGTATTAAATATGATTGGAAAAGTATTACCCGTAACCTTAGAACCAATTGAAATATGTGCAGAATTAGAAGATGGTACTATTATAAAAAACAAAGATAAGATACCAGAGGCTGTTACGGATAAAGTAAGTAAAATTAATCGTATTTTTATTAACCCATCTAATTGTGTAGCAGCACCAGGTGTAATAGAAGCAATTCAAAAAGCAGATGCGGTTATTATTGGACCAGGAAGTTTATATACTAATGTCATTCCAAATTTATTGGTAAAAGGTGTAGCGAAAGCAATTAAAGAAAATAAAGGGTTTAAAATTTATATTAGCAATATTATGACAGAGCCAGGTCAAACAGACAATTATTCTTTATCTGACCATATTAAAGCTATTCATGAACATGCAGGCAAAGGAATTATAGACTACTGTATTTATGATACAGGAGAAATTGTACCAGAATTTGTACGAAGATATAATAGAGAAGGTTCTGATTTAGTAGAACAAGATATAGCACAAGCAAAAGAAGAGGGAGTAAAATTATTACAAAGAAAC
>CANRFE010000074.1 GCA_947629805.1 uncultured Clostridia bacterium
CCTGCTAAAATAATTAAAATAATAATTGTTACAACTAAGCTCACTAAAGTAATTCCTCTGTTTTTCATTTTTCTTTTGCTCCTTCTATTTTTTGTTTTATTATATCTTTGAGCATTTTTCAAAACAAGAAAATAGAATCTTTTTAGTGTTTACTTTTTTACATAATATGTGTTCTATATTGAAACTATTAAAAAAGCAGTCATATTGACTGCTTTTTTAGAAAAACTACTTTTTCTTGTCTCTGTTGCCGCCTGCAACCCCTTGAACGCCACTTTTGGGATTGTAAAACATATGCTCCCCTGTTTTAAGATCCTTAACATTCATTTGGGTTACATTGACATCTTGGCTTTGTTTGGTTCCAGCAACATTATTCCAATATACCTTTCCATCCTTTACTACCCGTTTTGAAGATGTGTGTTCTGTAGATACAAGTTTTTGCATAGTAGCTTCTCCTTTTAAATTTACTCATCTTTTTAGATGGCAATCATATTATATATTATTATGTATACTTTGTCAAGTTTTTCCTTTTTAACATATTATATGTATTGATTTTACTTTTTTTCTTTCAAAAAAATACTTCCTATATGATTTTTTTATTTTATCATAAAGAAGTATTACTTTTCAAATTACACAAAATTTATGACATTCATTAGTTACTTTTTTACATAATTTTTTGTCCTACCATTCTTTTATTTACTTGTAGAACCAAAGCCTCCGCTTCTTACTCCTTCTGCTTCATCTTTATCTGCCACTAAATATTTTTGGAAAATACCTTGTCCTATACAATCTCCTTTTTTTATTTGTATATCTTCTTCTTTTATATTGAAAAAAGCAAACATGATATGTCCATCGTTATCACTATTTCCATAATAATCTTTATCAATTACTCCTATGCTATTTGCTAAAATTAACCCCTTTTTTCCTGGGTTGGAACTTCTATTAGCTAAAATTAATACTTCATCTTCTTGCATATATGCTTTAAGCCCTGTTTTAATTAAAGTTGGTTTCATGCCTTTTTGAAAAGATGGAATAATGCAGTCTTCTGCTGCTTCTATATCATAACCTGCGGAATATTTTGTTTTTCTTACAGGTAAATGAATGTCCTTATCTTCAAAGCCTCTTGCTACTTCAAATCCTCTTATTTTTTCCATACTTTTTCCTCCTCATTATTTTTTTCTATTTTTTCATTTTCCTATTGTTTTGTCAATACTTTCTTATTGACTTTTTTCTTTATCTGTATTATAACTATAAAAGTAAATAAGCTTTGTCTTATTTTATTAAAGGAGGTAAAAAAATGGAACTAAAAGGATCAAAAACAGAAGCAAATTTAAAAGCTGCTTTTTCTGGGGAATCAGAAGCCAGAAATAAATATACTTATTTTGCAAGTGTAGCAAAAAAGGAAGGATATGAGCAAATTGCTGCTATTTTTCTAGAAACAGCTGAAAACGAAAAAGAACATGCTAAATTACATTTTAAATACTTAAACGGTATTGGAGATACTATGCAAAACTTAGCTGCTGCAGCTGCTGGTGAAAACTATGAATGGACCGATATGTATGACACTTTTGCTAAAGAAGCAGAAGAAGAAGGTTTTAAAGAAATTGCTGCTACGTTTAGAGGAATTGCTGCTATTGAAAAAGAACATGAAGAAAGATATAGAAAGTTATTAGAAAATGTGCAAAACGGAGAAGTATTCAAAAAAGGAAGCATTGTTATTTGGAAATGTAGAAACTGCGGACATATTGTTGTTGGAACAGAAGCTCCAAAAATTTGCCCAGTTTGCAAACATCCACAAGCATACTTTGAAGTAAAAGCAGAAAACTATTAAAATAAAAGAAAACCTATCAAATTAATCCTATTTTGATAGGTTTCTTTTTTTCTACATTAAATTGATTCATTTTGTGCTATTTCTTGCTTCGTATTTATATTTTTTCTCCTATAAATAGACAAAGTTAATGCTAAACTTACCATGTTAAGAATTAAACTAGACCCTCCATAAGAAATAAGTGGAATATTGAAATCTGCTTGTATTCCTAAAGTTAAGTTCATTAATATATTCCCCATACTTTGTAAAATAAAAGTAGTTGCTATTCCTATTATAAGCATTTTTCCATACATATCCTTTATTTTTATAGCATTTAAAATTAATTTTGCATTTAATGCTACAATGGCCATTACCATACCTATACTAATTATCCAACCATAATGCGCAAGTATTGAAATAAAAGCAAAATTAGTTCCTTCCTCAAATATATCTAGAGCATTACTTTTGTTTGTTGCACTTCCTATCCATTTTGCTGAATGGATAACTTGCTTTTGTTGCATTGCCTGCCATCCACTTCCTTCTGGATCTATTTCTGGGTAGAAAGAACCAATTATTCGATTAATTCTAAATGCGCCATGACTTGCCGAAAAAATGATGATTGTTCCTATAAGTAATAAAATGATTGGAATTCCCCACAAAATAGTAATATTTTTTATTCTATTTTCTTGCTGTTCCAATAGTTTGATAGTACCTAGCACAAGATATACTATTGTTAATATTATAGCTGGCGTTATTGCTATACTTTCTTTTAATAATAAAATGGAAACAACACTAAGCAGTATTATCTTTAGTCTATTTACATCAAAATATTTTTTTCTTGTAAAACTTATTTTTATTTTTGACTGCCTATTATTTTGTAAAAATCCTGCAAATGCTATTACATATAGTGGCATCGCTATTATTGCAGGAGCAATTGTAATATTGAAGATTGGTATTTGTAAATAGGGTATACCTCTTACGGAGGTATTTGCTAGTAGTGTAAAAATAATTACCGAGGTTGCTACGCAATAAAAATAATTGGCATACTTTTGTAATTTTCTATAATCAAAATAGTACACCCCTATGCTAAGTAAAATTCCTAATATACTAGAAACTATAAACTTTATTATCGTTATTCTATTTGTTCCTAATCTACTTAAATCATGCGTATTGGCTCTCGTGAAAGTAACTAAAAAAGAAAAACCTAGAACTACTATTATAATAAGCAATAACTTCCAATCTAATTTTGGCTTATGTATTTTATTTAATTTTTTTCCTATTGCTTCTGCTTCTCCCATTTGACTAATTGCTCGACACTGCGCATCCATTTCATTCATGCCTTCTAAAATATAATTTTCCTTTGCTTCTTTTATATGATTCTCTAGTTCTTCTGCTATTTCCTTACGAATGGGTTTATATTTTATTTGTTCACATACCTGATTTAAAAATTCTTTAATTTGCAAAGGAAACACCTCCTATTACTTGGTTAATTCCGTTACTAAAGACGTTCCATTCTTCCTTTCTCTGTTTTAAATTTTTCTTTCCTTTTTCTGTAATAGCATAATACTTTCTTTTTTTGGCAGATGTTTCATCCCAATAGGAAGTAATAAATCCATCTTCTTCTAACGTATGTAAAATGGGATACAATGTTCCTTCTTTTAATTCAAATACGTTTTGTGATTTCTCACTTAACTTTTTAATAATTTGATAACCATACATATTTTCCTTACTTAACATTTCTAGAATTAGCATAGTAGTACTTCCTTTTAATAATTCCTTACTTATTTTCAATTTTATCCCTCCTTTATACATAGATTACCCAGGTATTTTTTACATTGTATATCTAGGTATAAAAGATGTCAATAGAAAATAAAAAATTTTTGAAATTATGAAATGTTTTTCACATAAATTCTAAAATAATTTGAAAAAACAAACCAGTTGTGGTAAAGTATTAAGCAAGAAAAGGAGGAAATACTATGAAAAATTTATTGAAAAAATCAGGTTGGTCAGATATACTAGTATCTGTCATATTTGCCCTTATTGCTATTTTTATGATTATAAGACCAGATTCTGCAACTAAAATAATTTCTTATATTTTAGGAGGAATTTTTGCTCTTTATGGTGTTATTAAAATTATTAATTATTTTGTAGCAAAAGGAAAATATGATTTTTACAATTACGATTTGTTATATGGCATTATTGCTATTATTATTGGTTTCATTACGATTTTTTACAGTAGTTTTATTGAAACGATGTTTCGTATTGTAATAGGAATTTGGATTGTATATAGTGGACTTTTAAGATTATCTTTATCCCTTAAATTACATAGTGCCAATATTTCTATTTGGAGTACATCCCTTATTTTATCTATTTTGATTATTATTGGTGGTTTGTATATGCTATTTAAAAGTGGGGCTTTCATTGTAACAATTGCTATTATTATGCTTATGTATTCTATTATTGATTTAGTAGAAAGTGTTATTTTCGTAAAATATGTAGATAAGATGGTACAATAATACATGATGCAAATTTATGATTGGAAAAATAATATCAAAGAAAATGAATTGAAGGAAGTTATCAAAAATCTAAAAAATAATCATTTAGTTATACTTCCTACCGAAACAGTTTATGGGCTTGCTGCAAGTGCATTTTCAGATGATGCTTGTAAAAAAATATTCGCTCTTAAAGGAAGAGCGCAAGATAACCCCTTAATCGTTCATGTAGCAAATAAGAAAATGATTGAGGAAATTGCAGAAAAACCAAATGAAATAGAAGAAAAACTAATGGATTGTTTTATGCCTGGCCCATTTACACTTATCTTAAATAAGAAAAAATGTATTTGTGATACTGTAACTTGCTTTCGGACAAACAGTTGGTATTAGAATGCCTAGCAATACCATTATGCATGAAGTAATCGCAAGAAGTAATCTTCCTCTTGCAGCACCTAGTGCAAATCTATCTACTAAACCTAGTGGAACTTGCATAGAAGATATAAAAGAAGATTTTTATAATAAAGTAGATATTCTAGTAGATGGTGGCAAATGTAATATTGGAATTGAATCTACCGTTGTAAAAGTAGTAGATAACATTCCTGTTATTCTTAGACCTGGATTTGTTACAGAAGAGGATATAAAGAAAGCTGTTCGGTAGTGTTAAACTTAGTGATAACTTATTTCGAAAGCCCCGGTATGAAGTATAGGCATTATGCTCCTAAAACAAAATGTATATTGGTAAAAAGTGGTGTAAATCAAATATCTAAGATAAATAAGGATTTACTTTCTAAGTATTCTAATTGTTGTGTAGTAGGTTTTATAGAAGATAGAAAGTATATTCATGTTTCTAATAATAGATTTATTTGTTTAGGAAGTAAGTATAATTTACAAGAAGTTTCTAGAAATATTTTCTCTAGTCTAAGACAAGTAGACCGCTTAAATTGTGATTTGGCTATTATTGAAGGCTTAGAAGAAAAAAATTTAGGACTTAGTATCATGAATAGACTAGTTAGAGCCTGTGAAAATAATGTTATATAAGCAAAAAAAATAGTTAAATGGCCTTAAGTATGATGCTAACACATAGCACTTACCTGGATTATGGCATACAAAAAGGACTTACTGTTTAACTATATTAAGTGTAACATTTTAGAATTCTAAAGTCAATATACATTTCAAAAAAAATATATTTATGTAAAATGGAATTGATGTAATGACTAAGAGATTGTGCTATTATATAGCACTTACCGAGATAATGGAACCTTACTTAGATTTACTGTTACATCAATTCCTTAATAGTATATGCAAATTATATCTTTTTAATCTTATTTTCAAATTTTTCTTTTGGAAAAATAAATGGTGGTAATATATATTTATTTTGTTGTAATTGTTCTAATTGTTCTTGATAACTGCCTTTTGTTATTAAGTTGGAGTACATTATATTGGAAAATACATCTGCAATTTGTATAAAACAATTTTGTGATGAATCAAAATATTGTACCTGTATATTATCTACTAAATTATCATTTAATAATAATTCTTGATTTAAATAATCTTCTAACGAATATTTTGAATCTGTTTTCACATTTCTTTCATCTATTTGTAAAAATATTTCTTTATCCATTATATATTTTTTCTTGATAGAATTAATTAGAAATATCTTTAATAAATAATTGAAAGTCCTAGCTTTATTTTTTATAAATCTACTTTCTAATAGGTTATTATCTAAAATAATATACCTAACTTCAAATAAATTGTTTTTGCAGAAGAATTCAATGAATTCTAATTTCATCTTCTTATTCATTGAACTACCTTTTAATTCAATAAACTTATCATTATTATTAAACATTTTTCTTTCTATATCTATTTTTTTCAATTCTTCTATATTTTTTCGTATGAAAATTCATATTAATAAAGGACAGGAATTTTTATGGAGGCGGGTTAATCTATGACGAGTTTTGCCGACAATACAACCTCAATAAAATACAACCATACA
>CANRFE010000075.1 GCA_947629805.1 uncultured Clostridia bacterium
TGCAGGTGTAGTTCAATGGTAGAATTCCAGCCTTCCAAGCTGGCTATGCGGGTTCGATTCCCGCTACCTGCTCCAATACATGAAACCCATATTGAAAAAGTTACATTCAATATGGGTTTTATTGTTCAATGTATTTTGCAGATAGTTGTAAAAGAAAGAGGGAAAAGCAATGAAAATAGGAATTGTAGGACTTCCTAATGTTGGAAAATCCACTTTATTTAATAGTATTACAAATGCTGGAGCAGAATGTGCAAATTATCCTTTTTGTACTATAGAACCAAATGTGGGTGTAGTACCAGTTCCAGATGAAAGATTAGATAAACTTACACAAATTTATCATCCACAAAAAACAACGCATGCTATAGTTGAATTTGTAGATATTGCAGGTTTAGTAAAAGGAGCAAGTAAAGGAGAAGGTTTAGGAAATAAATTCTTATCCCATATTCGAGAAGTGGATGCAATAGCACATGTAGTAAGATGTTTTGAAGATTCTAATATTGTACATGTAGATGGTAGTATAAACCCTCTAAGGGATATAGAAACGATTAATTTAGAACTTATTTTTTCGGATTTAGAAATGTTAGAAAAAAGGTTAGAAAATGCGAAAAAAAAGTTAAAAGCAGATAAAAAAGCACAAGAGGAAATTGATGTTTTAGAAAAAATAAAAACTGCATTAGAACAAGGAAAATGTGCAAGAACAGTTAACTTAAATAAGGAAGAAAAAGAGACCATAAAAGATTTTTATTTATTAACCGCAAAACCAGTATTATATATTGCAAATGTTTCAGAAGCTCAATTAGAAAACGTGGAAAAAGACGAAAAAGTAAAGCAAGTAGAAGAATTTGCAAAAACAGAAGGAGCAAAAGTAGTTCCTTTATGTGTGAAAATAGAAGAAGAATTATCTTCTTTAGAAGGACAAGATAAAAAAGAAATGTTAGAAGCATTGGGCTTAATGGAATCTGGACTAGACAAAGTAGTAAAAACAAGTTATGACTTATTAGGATTAATGAGTTTCTTAACGGCAGGGGAACCAGAAGTAAGAGCTTGGACAATAAAAAAAGGAACAAAAGCACCACAAGCTGCTGGAAAAATTCATACAGATATAGAAAGAGGTTTTATTAGGGCAGAAGTAGTTTCTTATAATGACTTAATCAGAGAAGGTTCCATGCTTGCTTGCAAAGAAAAAGGTTTAGTTCGTTCAGAAGGAAAAGACTATGTTATGCAAGATGGAGATATTGTATTATTCCGTTTTAATGTATAAAAGTTTCAAAAATAGAAAGACGATGAATTTATTCACCGTCTTTTTGTATTTTGGTTTAATTCTCATCACACATTTTTTGTGAGCAATTTGCCATATAGAATTTCTTTTCAGCAAGTTTATCTTGAACTCCACGAAGTGCTTCACCGAATCTTTGGAAATGCACAACTTCTCTTTGGCGTAAGAAACGAAGTGGGTCTAATACGTCTGGGTCATCCTTGCAAAGATTAATTAGTTTTTCATAAGTTGCTCTTGCTTTTTGCTCAGCTGCTAAATCTTCTTGAAGGTTGGCAATAGGGTCTCCTTTTGCAGCAATATAAGCAGCGGTCCAAGGATTTCCTGCAGCAGATACAGGATATACATCAACACCATGGTCAGTATAATAATCTCCTAAACCTGCTTTTTTAATTTCTTCCGGACAAACTCCATCGGTTAATTGGTGCACAATACTTCCTACCATTTCTAAGTGAGCTAATTCTTCTGTACCAATATCATTTAAAATAGCTTTTGCATTTTGATCTGGCATACCAAATCTTTGAGATAAATATCTTAAAGAGGCAGAAAGTTCTCCATCAGGTCCACCATATTGGCTAATAATAAATTTCGCAAGTTTTGGATTTGGACATTTAATTTTTACTGGATATTGTAATACTTTGTTATAAGTCCACATTAATAATTCCCCCTTTCCCAAGGCCAAGGTTCTTCAAGCCATCTCCATTTATTGCATGGAAAATAAATGCTAAGAGGACCATAAACCTTTTGATATTTCTCTTTTAATTCTTTTAATTTAGTAGCATATTCTTTGTGAAGACAAAGCGCTTTTGCATCTTCTTCATGGGTATCTAAATATTCGGCAAGTTCTACAATAGCAAAATCTAGAGAGCGAATTTGATTTAACATTTCTTCTCTTGTCATTTCCTTTTCAGGACAAGTATCTTCTGGTTCTATATTGGTAAATTCAAAAGAGTACATTGGAATTTTTGGAGCACATTCTGGTTTTCCACAACAATTTCCATTTTCATTTTCGCGTCCGATGCTAGCAGACATTGTGTTAGTATTAGGGTAGTCATTATTCTCTACCATCATATTACTATTGTTGTTCATCATATAATTAGAATTACATCCACAATTACAGTTTCTATTTTCGTTTTCTAACATTTATTACACCCCTCTTTCACAGTATTCATTGCTTTAATAAAAGCATTTTCTTCTACAGATTGACCAGGTGCATAAGGGCTAACAAGTTCAGGAAAAATAGTTCCCATTTTTAACCCAACACATGGAGTAAATGTTTTATCTAAAGTTTGAATTGGTACATAGCTTTGTGCGAACATTGGGTTTTGAGGAAAAACAGATTCCCCTTGCTCAAAACCACAATCGCAAGAATCTTGTTCCTTATTTGCAACATGATAGTCTGCCGTAGTACCACAGTTGTTGCAAGCAGTTTCAATTATTTGAGGGTTATACTGTTTTTGACAACAACATTTTCTATATCTACGATTATACATATTTTTATCCTCCTTATTTGATTGATATAGTATATTTTATGGAAAAAAAGCAAAAAAAGTGACTAAGAATAGAAAAAAGTCGAAAATTATGTAAATAAAACGACTCTAAACTATGGACTTTTGGGAATAAATATTGTATAATATAAGAGTTGAATAAGGAGATGATAAAATAGAATGGTAAATAGTTTAAGACAAACATATAAAGTGGAAACAAACAATATTGAAAAATCTTATGCATATCAATTAGGTCTTAAAAATAATAAAGAATATGAAAATAGAGTGGATGCAAGTTTTCTTGCTTTGGTAAATGTCTTTCATGAAATGTATCCAGAAGTAAAAATAGGAGCTCCAAGGGGAAGAGAAAAATCAGAAAAAAGTTTACAAGATAAAATAAAAAAATTAGAAATAGAAAGGCTTTGTAAATTATATGCAATAGAAGGAATTTCGCCAAAAGAACAAAAAACTTTGTGTGAACTTGTACAAGAAAATATGAAAAAAGAAAAACAACGATTGGTAGAAAAACTCTTTTTTGCTCCATTAGAGAATTTAGAAGACTTAGAAACTTGCATGCAAGACGAAGAAATTATGGATACTATGAAAACAGCCTTATTACGCGTTACAAAAACGAGATTACAAAGAGAAAACGTACAAAATAAAGAACCATTGCTAGAAAAAATAGAAAAAAACTATGGGCAAACTGCAGTAAAAATAACGGGGCAACAAAAAGACAATTTATTACATTGGGAATGTATTGAGAATCTAGAAGAAGAAACAAAAAATAAATTACATAATCCTTTTGAATATTTAAGAGTAAAGGATTTGCGAGGTATTAAAATTGTAGTAACAGAAGTACCAGACAGTATACAAACAAATAATGAGGAATTAAAAGAATTAATCGAAAAAAGAAAAAGAGCATCGAAACAAGAAAAAGTAAAATATGATGATTTATGCTGTATTGCACTATCAAAAGATTTTGTGAACCAATTAATGCAAAAGGAAGAGTTATTAGAAAGATTAAACATTCAATTTTTACCAGAAGGCTACAAACATAAAGAAAAGCAAAATGGTTATATTGCCGAACATGTTAAATTTTGTTATAGAGATCATCCAGAATATACTTTTGAATTACAACTTCGTTCTATGTATCGTGAAGATTTATCAAGAGCAAATGGAAAGGCAGCACACGATAAAAGAGCAGGAAAAAGACGAGTATTTCCTAGTATGGAAAATAAACAAAATTTTATTGAAAAAATGCGATTTATGCTTCCAAAATATACTTTGTTAAAACGTGATAATGGAAAAAATAGCTTTTCTATCTATAAATGTAAAATGTTAGAAAATGCATTAGAATATTATTTGGGTTATATTACGATATCTGATGAAGAATATGAAAAAGCAATACAATATATAGAAGAAGAGGAAAGCAGATAAAAAATAGGCGAAAATAAAAATCGCCTATTTTTTTTACGATAACTTAATAATTGCGTGAAGTGTACGCTCATCTTGACTTTTTATGGTAATAAAATGTTCCTTATTTTTCATAGCATAAAAACATTTTATAGTATCTCCTAGATAAGCTCCCGATTTATACATAATTTCAACATTAGCAAAAGAATTATTTTCAAAAATATCTTGTGGGAGTGCTTCATAAGCTAAATCTAAATAACACAAATTATGCATGTGATGATTGATATCAATATCTCTTCTTTGTACAGTATAGGTAAAAGTAAGCTTGCTGTCTTCTGGCTCTTTTAATTTCTCAAAAGTAAAATTTTCAAAAACAGCTTTTTCTTCCGTTTGATATTTTTCTAATAATTCATTGGTAATACGCATTAAACCTTTTTCTAAATGAATTAAAGTCCATTTAGAAGTACCAATTACGCAAAGTTCATGATTTTGATTATAGATTTCATAATCACGATAACAACAAGCGCGAATAGCACCTCTAGACCAAGTTTTTACATGAATGGTATCTCCATAAGAGATTCTTTTTAACACCTTCATTTTCCAATGAAGCAAAACCCAACTAAGTTTTGTTTTCTCAATATCTTTTAGACCATAACCTGCTATATCCGAATGAAAACCACCAATATCTTCAAAGAAGCCAAGAATTGCTTTATTCGAAAGGTTCACGTTTTTATCAATAGCACGAATACTAAAATCAAAAGTATGCTCAATATATGCCATTTTTTATTTCTCCTTTTCCAAACTTTTCCTATTATAACATAAAAAGAAAAAAAGAGATAGATTTATCCAAAAAAATATGATAAAATAGCAAGAAAAAAATCCTCCTAAGAGGATTTTAATTATTGCTAGAGTCGGATTTATTCACAAGGCAAAAACCGCCTAAAGCTACAACTATAGTAGCTAATGAATCCTTCGTAAAAGCAATGATAGCAATAGATATAGCAGCTACTGCTAAATAACCTAAACCTTTGTTGCAATTTTTCATAAAGCAACCTCCTTAGATGTTGTGGTTAGAATTATAAAGAATAATTCTATGCATAAAAATAGTAACTTTATAAAATATATAATATTGAACATAAAAAGTCAATAGACAAAGGTAGACACGAAAAAATAAAAAGAAAGAAGAAAAAATATGTTAGAAATATTAGAAAAGTGTGAAATTTGTCCAAGAGAATGTAAAGTCAATAGAAAAAAACGGAAAAGTGGGAAATTGCAATGCCACAGACAAAGTAGAAATTGCATTGGTTTCCTTACATTCTTATGAAGAACCTTGTATTAGTGGAAAAAATGGATCGGGTACAATTTTCTTTTCGCATTGCAATCTACATTGTATGTTTTGCCAAAATTATGAAATAAGCCAAGGAAAAACAAAGCAAAAAGAAGTTACAATAGAAGAATTAGCCCAAATTATGCTAAAGCAACAAGAAAAGAAAGCCGAAAACATTAATCTAGTAACGCCTACTATGTATGCCTATCAAATTAAAGAAGCTATTCTAATAGCAAGAAAAAAAGGTCTTCATATTCCGATTATTTATAATACAAATGGATATGAAAAAGTAGAAACCTTACAAGAACTAGAAGGGGTTATTGATGTATATTTGCCAGATTTTAAGTATTATTCTAATGAAATAGCAGAAAAGTATTCCCAAGCGCCTCACTATTTTGAAATAGCAAGCAAAGCTATTTTAGAAATGATAAGGCAGGTGGGAGAACCAATTTTTAATAAGAATGGCATGATACAAAAAGGAGTTATGATAAGACATTTAGTGCTTCCTAATCATTTACAGAATTCGAAAAATGTTTTGAAGTGGATAAAAGAAAATATTCCAAAAGAGATTTATATAAATGTAATGGCACAATATTTTCCTACCTATAAAGCAAAACAAGATTCTCTTCTTAATCGAAAATTAACAAAAAGAGAATATCAAGAAATAGAGCAATATTTTTATTTATTAAATTTTGCAAATGGATATATACAAGACCTAGGAGA
>CANRFE010000076.1 GCA_947629805.1 uncultured Clostridia bacterium
GCAATAGTATTAAAAGAAGAGGATAAGGTAATAGGTGGAACTGAATTAAGAAATATAAATAAGAAAGATGGAACTGCGAGTGGTGGTATATGGTTAAATGAAAAATACCAAAAAAATGGATATGGTATAGAAGCTTTTTCTGCTAGAATAAAATATGCTTTTGAGGTATTGGGATTAAGAAGAATTGAAAATGGATACTTTGCTAATAATGAAAAGTCAAAAAAAATGCAAGAGAAACTTGGATATAAATATGAAGGAATAAGAAGAAAAAAATATTTATGTTTAGCAACAAATGAATATGTGGATGAATGTATTACAGGTTTATTAAAAGAAGAATTTATAGAATGGAATGATGAGAAATTTTAAGTATAAAAGGATAATATTTGTATGGAAGAAATAATTTTTGTAACACACAATAAAGGAAAAGCAAAATCAGCTGAAAGATATTTTAAAAATATAAAATTTAGTACATATGAGTTTGAATTAGATGAGCCTAGAAGTGATGATATAAAGAAAATTGCAACTGCAAAAGTAAAACAAGCATATGAAATTGTGCAAAAACCGTGTATAGCATTAGATACAGGCTTTTTTATAGAAGAATTAAATGGATTTCCAAGAGCATTTGTTAATTTTTCATTAGATACAATAGGAATTGAAGGTATTTTAAAATTAATGGAAGGAAAGAAAAATAGAAAATGTAGATTTGAGGAATGTTTAGCATATCATGATGGTAAAAAAATACATTATTTTTATGGTAGACATCCTGGAAATTTAGCAAATAAAATTCAAGGAAAAGATAGAGAAGAAAAGTGGTCAGATTTATGGTATATATTTAAGCCAGAACATTTTGAAAAAACACTTGCAGAAATGGATGCTAAGGAACGAGAAGAAAGAAGAAAAGTTGATGGATCTGAAGAAGCATTAAAAGTATTTGCAGAGTGGTATAAAAATAATAATACGAAATAAGCTAAATCCATTCGCCATATTTTTTTATATAATTCTTCTTTGCAAAGCTTGCTACAATACAATATAAAAAAGTCATCATAAACAACACCACAAGAATGTTTAACCCAATAGGAACAAGACCAATAGCTTTCCCTAAAATTGTATAAGGAAGCAAAATAGATAGAAGAATAATGCAAGCAGAAGAGAAGTAAACAGCCTTACTTGGTTTGCTACCTTGCAAAGGATTTTTGGCAGTACGAATAATATAAAGACCTAGCAAATTAGAAATAATGCTATAGCAAAACCAAATACTTTGGAAAGTAGCAACATCACGAATTTGAAAAACAAACCAAACGTAAGCAAAAATTAATAAATCGAAGAAGGAACTTAAAGGACCCATATAAAACATGAATCTTTTCAAACTATGAATATCTAATTTCTTTGGCTCTTGTAGAGCTTCTTTATCTACATTATCAAAAGGAAGAGTCATTTGTCCAAAATCATATAATAAACCTTCTACTAATAATTGAATAGGAGTCTCGGGTAAAAAAGGTAGTAATACGCTACCCACCATAACAGAAAGTACTTCGCCAAAATTAAAACTGGTTGCCATTTTAATATATTTCATTAAATTGACAAAAGTTCTTCTACCCTCAGTTACTCCATCTAACAATACATTTAAGTCTTTTTCAAGCAAAATAATATCAGCCGATTCTTTGGCAATATCAACAGCAGTATCAACAGAAACACCAACATCGGAATTCATTAAAGAAGGGCCATCATTAATACCGTCTCCCATATAACCTACAATATTACCAGAAGTTTTAAGAAGACGCACAATTCTTGCTTTTTGAATGGGAGAAAGCTTAGCAAAAATATTAGTATCACGCAAATGCCTTAAAAGTGCAATATCACTTAATTTATCAACCTGACTTCCTGTTACAATTCTCTTAGAATTAATTCCTACCTTATTACATACTGCTCTAGTTACTTCTACATTATCCCCGGTTAAAACAATAACACGAATACCAGCATGGTTTAGTTGCTGAATGGATTGTTTTGCTGTATCTTTTGGAGGGTCTAAGAAACCAATAAATCCCATTAAAACCATATTGGTCTCATCAGAAACAGAAAAACTTTGAACAGAAGCAATATCATTTTTTTGGCATACTGCTACTACTCTTAAACCATCTTCATTTAATTGTTTACTAATTTCTAAAATTTGTTTTTTTATTTCTTTGGTAATAGGGCTTACTTCGCCTTGGTAGTCAACAAGAGAACAAATGCTTAAAATTTCTTCTACTGCTCCTTTGGTAATCATTTGCTTTTTCTTTCCGTCATCTAACACAACCGACAAACGTCTACGGGAAAAATCAAAAGGAATTTCATCTATTTTTTTATATAGAGTTTGAAAAGTTTCCATTCCGTTTTCAAGCCCTCTTTTTATTACAGCCTCGTCAATATTTCCTCTTAAACCCGTTTGAAAATAAGAATTGAGAAACGCATGCTTTAAGATGCGTAGGTCTTCTTCTCCTTTGATGTCTAAATATTTTTCCAAAACAATTTGATCTTTAGTTAGGGTTCCTGTTTTGTCTGTACAAAGAATATTCATAGCACCAAAATTTTGAATAGAATCTAATTTTTTTACAATAGTTTTCTTTTTAGACATACGAACAGCACCTTTGGATAAGCTAGAAGATAAAATAACAGGCAATAAAAGTGGGGTAATACAAATCGCAATAGCAACTGCAAAGGTAAAAGCAAGAATGCCATCATGTTTCCAAGCATTTAAAAGAAATACAATAGGGATAATAATAAGCATAAAACGAATAAGTAATTTACTAATATTTTCAATTCCTTCTTGAAAAGCGGTCTTTGGCTTTCCCGTAGAAAGACTATAAGCAACTTTTCCAAAATAAGTATTATCTCCTGTTTTAATTACAACACCTTTGGCACTTCCAGAGGTTACGTTTGTTCCCATAAAACATAGGGTGTCTAAATCTGCAATATTCGAAATGTCTTCCATAGAAACACTAGGTTCTGCCACTTTTTTTACAGTATCTGATTCTCCTGTTAAAGCAGATTGCCCAACGTATAAATCTTTTGCTTCTAAAATTCTTAAGTCAGCAGGAATCATACTTCCAGCAGAAAGGAATACAATATCGCCCACTACTACATTTTTCATAGGAATTTGCACTGTTTTTCCATCACGTAAAACAGTGGCGGTAGTAGCAACCAATTGTTTTAGTTTTTCAGCAGCTTTATTAGAACGATATTCTTCGAAAAAATCTAAGAAAGTACTAGCTGATACTAAAACTACAATAACTAAAATATTGGCGTAACTTGCCTTTTCTGCTAAATAAACGTCAGTATAAAAAAGAATGAAGACAATGCCAAGTAAAATGCAGTTAAAAGGAGAAAGTAAACTTTCTAGCAAATAATGATACCATTTTTTCGGTTTTGCTTCGGTTATTTCATTAGGACCATATTTTTGTAAATTTTCTTGCACTTGTTTTGTATTAAGTCCATTTTGGGAAACTTGAAACGTTTTACAAAATTCTTCTTTTGCTAAAGTACTTTCTTTTCCATAGAATTCTTGTACATTGATTTCTTCTTTTAAATTTGTCATAAGTAAACCACTCCATTTTATTTTTTTATTATTATACCACTATTTTGAAAAAGTAATAATAAAATGTTGATAAAACACTAGGAAAATAAAAAAATTTATGATATAAAAGAAAAAAGATTATATAGAAATAAGAAAAGGAGAATCGAAATGAAAAAGAAAAAGAAAAAAAGTAAAATGCCGATTTTATTGCTTCTTATTTTACTAATAGGAGGAATAATAGGACTTTGTATTTTCGTAAAGAAACCTACAGCAAGTCCAGAAGATACATTAAAAACTTATATGGGGTATATTTTAGACAAAAATTATGAGAAAATGTATGAATTAGTAAGTGGACAAACAAAGGAAAAGGTAGAAAAAGATACCTATCTTGCACGTAACAAAAATATTTATGAAGGAATTGAAATTAGCGATTTGCAGATTAACCTTATAAAAACGAATAAAAAAGAAGAAAGAGCAGAGGTAATTTATCAGGTTACTATGCAAACAATAGCAGGAGAAATTAATTTTTCCAATACGAGTTATTTTGTAAAAGGAGAAGGAGATACGTATTACCTAGATTGGTCTTCGAAAGACATTTTTCCAGAATTAGAAGATGACTATAAAGTAAGAGTAGAAACTTTAGAAGCAGATAGAGGAAAAATATTAGACCGAAATGGGGTAATTTTAGCAGGAAAGCAAACTGCTTCACAAGTAGGTTTTGTACATGGAAAAATGGACCAAGAAACAAAAGAGCAAGATATAGAAAAGGTAGCACAATTATTAGATATTACAGCACAAACAATAGAAAATAGTTTATCTGCATCCTATGTAACAGACGATACTTTTGTACCATTAAGAACAATTCGAAAATCAGAACAATCCTTAAAAAATCAATTGTTAGAAATAAAAGGAATTAAAATTATTGATACCGAAGAAAGAATTTATCCATTTGGAGAAGCTACTTCTCAATTACTAGGTTATGTACAAGGAATTAGTGCAGAAGAATTAGAAAGCAAAAAACAAGAAGGATATGACGAACATAGTATTTTAGGAAAATCTGGATTAGAAAAAGCTTATGAAGAACGCTTAAGGGAAAGAAGCGGAGCAGAAATTTACATTGTAAATAGTAATAATGAAAAAACGAAAACCTTAGCCAAAAAAGAAGCAAAGCAAGGAGAAGATATTAAACTAACTATTGATAGTAAATTACAACAGGCCTTATACGAGCAATTTCAAAAAGACAAAAGTGCGCAAGTAGCCATAAACCCTAAAACGGGGGAAGTTTTGGCTTTAGTTAGTACTCCTACTTTTGATTCCAATGACTTTAGTTTAGGAATGACAACCAACACTTGGAATCGTTTATCCGAAAGTGAAGAAAAACCACTTTTTAACCGTTATTTAGCAAGCTATGCACCAGGTTCTTCTATTAAGCCAGTTATAGGAGCAATTGGTTTAAACTTAGCTAGTTTTACAGAAACTGAAAATTTTGGTGCTAGCGGTACCAAATGGCAAAAAGATAGTAGTTGGGGCGATTTTTATATTTCCACTTTAACCACTTATACACAAGATGCAAATCTTCAAAATGCGCTTATCTATTCAGATAATATTTATTTTGCTAAAGCAGCTCTAAAAATAGGAGCAGAGAATTTGGTAAAAAGCTTGAAAAACTTAGGGTTTAAGGAAAAAATAGAATTTGTACAAGACATGAACGAATCTTCTTATGCAAATGGAGATACGATTACCAGTGAAAGGCAACTTGCCAATAGTGGCTATGGACAAGCAGAAATGCTAGTAAACCCTATTCATATTGCTATGATTTATTCTAGCTTTGTGAATGAAGGAGATATGATAATGCCTTATTTAGAATATAAGGAAAACAATACTCCTACCTATTATAAAAAACAAGTTTTTACAAAAGAAGTGGCCAATAGCATTCAACAAGATTTATTACAAGTAGTAGAGAATCCTAATGGAACAGCACATAGTGTAAAAACAGAAGGCTTACAAATAGCAGGCAAAACAGGTACTGCTGAAATAAAAGCTTCAAAAGAGGACACTCAAGGAACAGAACTTGGATGGTTTAACAGTTTTGCATTAAATAAAGATGTTTTAATTGTTAGCATGGTAGAAGATGTAAAACAAAGAGGAGGAAGTCATTATTTGTTAGAAAAAATAAAGACGGTTTATGAAACCATGCAATAACCTATTTTAGAGAATGTACACAGATTGAGAAAAAAGAAGAAATTTCCAAAAAAGAAGTTTCTTCTTTTTTTCTTCCACAGCAAAAAAGAAAATAATAAAAAGGACTTGACAAAGAAGTAAACAAAGGATAGAATGGAAATACAAAGAAATAATAACTTATAAACATAATGCATAAGAATAAAAGAACAAAATGCGGAGAAACTAAGGAAAAATAAGGAGGAAAAGAAACATGAGAAACAACAAAGGTAT
>CANRFE010000077.1 GCA_947629805.1 uncultured Clostridia bacterium
GAAATAACAAGTGAATTTTTAATAATGGCTTCTACCCTTTTATATTTGAAGTCCAAAAATTTATTACCAAATACAGTAGAGGACGAAAAAGAATTAACAGAAGAAGAACTATTGCAAAGGATTATAGAATATAAAAAATATAAAGAAATTTCTAAAAAATTAAGAGAGTATTATGAAGAAAACAAAAAAAGATGCTATAAATTACAAGAAGAAATAGAATTGCCAAAGCAAAAGTTAGAACAAGATTATCAAAAAGAAACCATTATTTTTTTCTACAAACAAATTTTAGAAAAAAATAAAAATCGTTTAAACCAAAATGCAAAAAATATTGAAAAAATAGCAATTACAGATTCTTATACAGTAGGAAGTAAAGTAAAAGAAATTTTTAGGGAATTGTTGAAAAAACCAAAATTTATTTTTAATAAATTGTATCGTTTATCAGAACATAACAAACAAGAAGTGGTAACAGCATTTACAGGCTTGCTAGAATTATCTAGAAGAAGTAAAATAAAAACATATCAAGAAAAATTATTTGGAGATATAACTGTAGAAAAAGTAAATCGCTCTAAAATAAATTAAAACAAAAGTATAAAGAAGAAAATTATGGAAAAACTAATACCGGAGGGGAAACCATGGTATTAGTTTTTATTTTGTTGGGTACTTTTATCCTGTTAGTAATGTTTTTTATTCTTATTTTGCTTTCCACTCTCCAAGTAGAAATTCAAAACTTAGAAGTGGGGAATATAAAGGAAGAAAAACAAACAAAATATCAAATAAAGATTACCTTTTATTTTTTAGAAAAAATTCCTATTTTTTGGTTGCGTTTCAATGAACGTAAACTAAAGGAAATTTATACCAATAAGCAGTTACAAAAAATAGATTTCAAAAAAATGAGAAAAGAGATTCCATTAAAACAAGCATTTCAAATTCTCAAAATCTTACGAATAAGAATAAAAAAATTAAAATTGCAAATTGCTTTTGGGACAGGAGATGCCATTCTAACCTCTTATTTAATTGCCATTATAGGGAGTATAATTGGAATTCTTTTACCACATATTACACAGCCAAAGCAAAGAAAAGAATGTCATTATTTCGTAACTCCTATTTATCAAGAAAAAAATTTATATCATATTTATGTAGATAGTATAATTTGCGTAAAAATGGTACATATTATTTCCATAGTATGTGTTTTCCGTTCTAAAAAATTGCAGCCTAAAATGCAATTTACGTAGAAAATAAAAAGAAAAGGAGAGAAAAAAGAATATGAATGAACATCCAATAGAAGGTCTTATGCTTACAGCCATGAATAGTATTCAAGAAATGGTAGATGTTAATACCATTGTAGGAGAACCTATTGAAACTTCTAACAACATTATTATTATTCCGATTTCTAAAGTAGGTTTTGGCTTTGCAGCAGGAGGAAGTGAGTTTAAAGGGGAAACTATTGATGAATATAGCAAAAAAGACAAAGAAGAAGAGATTCAATACAAATTACCATTTGGTGGAGGAAGCGGAGCAGGTGTTAGTATTTCGCCAGTTGCTTTTTTAGTGGTACAAGGCAATAGTGTTAAACTTCTTCCTGTTAACCATAGTTCTGCTCTTGATAAATTATTAGACTATGTTCCAGATTTAATAGAAAAAACAAATGCAATGTTAAACAAACAAATGAATAACAAAAAAGAAGAAAAGAAAGAAACAGAACGTAGAATAGAAAGGCAAAGAAGAGAAGAAAGAGAAGAAAAACAAAACGCACTTTTTCCCAATGTAGCAAAAGTACATCCAAAAAGAAATAAACCTACCTCTTATGAATTCGAAGACGAAGAAGAAATACCAGAAGAAGAGATAGACATAGAAGAAAATCAGGATGAATAAAAAAAGGAGTTTATATGAAACGTTATCAGATTTTTATTGTGGTTGCTATTATTGCCATAATAATTGCAGTTAGTGTGTTTTTTCTAAACAAAAAACAAAATCGAAGTACAGAGCAGAGAGCAGAACAACAAGGAGTAGGAGAGCAAATTTCAACAGATATTAACGAAGAGAGTGCAGAGCAAAGAATTGTAAATATTCTCCAAAATAAAAATGAAATTATGCAAAATGCTGCCGAAGAGGCAGAAATTTCTTCTTATTCTACCATAATTAAAGATAAGGAAGCGGGAAGATTAACTAATATTGGCATTACCTGTTCTATTTTAAACGATACCGTAATACACAAACGGAGAAACGTTTTCTTTTAATGAAGTGGTAGGAGAGCCTACTACACAAAGGGGCTACCAAGAGGCAAGTGTCATTATTGATCAAAAAACACAGCGCGGAATAGGTGGTGGAAATTGCCAAGTAAGTAGTACTTTATATAATGCTGTTTTAAACATTCCCAACTTGGTAATAGTAGAGAGACATGAACATGGAAAAGATGTAACTTATGTACCAGAAGGCAAAGATGCAGCTGTTTCTTATGGTTCTTTAGACTTAAAATTTCGCAATGACCTAGCTTATGATATTGGAATTAAAGCTAGTACAGATAATAACACAATTATGATAAAATTAATACAATTATAAGAGAAATAAAAAGCGGTTTATTCCGCTTTTTATTTTGCTTTCTTTATTTTATTAGCGTAAACTTTATCCATTATTTCATCAGGGTAATGCTGGTCTAAAAAAGAATCCCATTTGTCTTTAGGAGGAATTTGCTTTCCTCTTTCTTCTTGACGATTTGCAGCACTCCAAGAAATTGTAATATTGCAAAGCATGAAAATAGCTATTATTAGGGTTACTTTTTGTACCATTTTATAGTGAAAAGAAGGTTCTAAATGTTTCATAAGAGGACATAAAATTTTTAATACTACAATACCAGCAATGCCCCAATAAAAACAATGAAGCAAACTAGTTCTTCCATTAAGGTTAAAAAAATAGTGAGAATAATCCCAAGAAATAGTTCCAAAAAAGATTTCTTGAGTATAAGAAAAGAAATATTCTAAAATACCTCCTACTAGCATACAAATAGGAAATACATATTTGGTTTGTTTTATTTTAGGAATAAATAAATAATACACAACTGCACCAATTCCATAAATTTGTATAAAAGGTCCATAAAGGAGCCCTTGTCGGTTAGCATAATGGCCTTCTTTTAAGAAAGCAACCAAGGTTTCTACTAAAAAACCAACAACACTTCCTATCATGAAAACCCAAAAAATTTTTATTAAATAATCTTGTGTTTTTTCTTTTTCCATTTTTCTCCCCTTTTTTCTTTTTTATTATAACATATTACAAAAAAATGTCTAGGGTGCTTGTCTTTTTTCATACAATCTTAAGATTATTACATATTTTTTGTTTGTTTTCATATATATAAATTAAACAAAAATGGGAGGTTTTATAAATGATGCGAAAATTAT
The DNA here is from genome assembly GCA_947629805.1 of uncultured Clostridia bacterium. Classification (GTDB taxonomy): domain Bacteria; phylum Bacillota; class Clostridia; order TANB77; family CAG-508; genus UMGS1663. Next base: position 3,393 of record CANRFE010000077.1, read on the forward strand.
GGGTTAGTTTTTTTCTTTTCTTTTTTTGCTTTAGCGTTTTTTCAAGTAGCTATGCTGTTACCAGTTCTTTTATTTGGTCGCAGGATATGGAGGAGGTTTCAACGCTACCTGCTGCTAACTTAGAATTGGAATCTGGCAGTGCTATTTTAATAGAGCAAAATTCAGGAAAAGTTTTATATGAATATAAAGCGCACGAGCAACTTCGTCCAGCTTCTGTAACGAAAGTAATGAGTTTATTATTAATTATGGAAGCATTGGACAACAATGTTATTGCTTTAACCGATAAAGTACCCTGTTCGGAAAATGCTGCCAATATGGGAGGTTCTCAAATTTGGTTAGATGTTCGTGAAGAATTAACCGTAGAGGAAATGCTAAAAGCAATTTGTGTTGCTTCTGCTAATGATTGTACAGTAGCAATGGCAGAATATATTGCAGGTTCACAAGAAGCTTTTGTAGAAAAAATGAATCAAAAAGCAAAGGAATTGGGCATGCAGGATACCACTTTTAAGAATTGCCATGGACTAGATACCGATGGGCATGTTACTTCTAGTTATGACATTGCTTTAATGTCCCGAGAGTTATTAAAAAATCATCCTGCTATTATGAATTATACAACTATTTGGATGGACACTTTGCGAGATGGAAAGTCACAATTAACAAATACGAACAAGTTAATTCGAAACTATAAAGGAGCTACAGGGTTAAAAACAGGTTCTACTGACCTTGCACTTTATAATTTATCTGCAAGTGCAACAAGGGATAATTTATCTTTAATTGCAGTAATTATGAAGGCGCCTTCTACAAAAGTTCGTTTTGCAGAGGCACAAAAATTATTAGATTATGGTTTTAGTAACTATTCTTATGAACAATTTGCAAAAGAAAAAGAAGTATTAAAAAAGATTCAAGTAACAAAAGGAACGAAACAAACAACAGAAGTAGTTTTTGAAAAAGATACAGGAATTCTTTTAGAAAAAGGAACCAATACACAAATAGAGCAAGTAGTTAATCTTCCAGAGTATATAAATGCTCCTGTTAGAGTAGGGCAAAAAGTAGGAGAAGTGTTGTATAAACTAAATGGCAAAACGCTTTGCCAAGTAGATTTAGTTGCAAATACAGAAGTAAAAAAATTAACTTTAATAAATATTATGGAATATACTTTCTTAGAGTGGTTTCGTCTTTTAAGATAGCATAAGGAGTAAGCTTAAAAAAAACAAAAGAGAAAATAATAAAAAGGACTTGACAAAGAGGTAAACAAAGGATAGAATGAAGACACAAAGAAATAACAACTTATAAACATAATACATTAAGAATAAAAAGATAAAACGAGGAGAAACTAAGGAAAAATAAGGAGGAAAAGAAACATGAGAAACAACAAAGGTATTACGCTAGTAGCGCTAATCATTACCATTATTATTTTAATTATTTTGGCAGGAATTAGTATTAACTTAGTATTAGGAGAAAATGGCTTATTTGGGAGAGCATTGCAGGCACGAGAAGATTATGCAAAAGCAGAGCAAGACGAGCAGATAGCATTTAATGCTTTATTAGCTGAAATTGATAAAATAGGACAAGGAGGAGGTTCAGGAACTACACCAGAAGAGCCAGACCCACCAAAGGAAAACCCACAAGCAGGAACTATAGTAGAAGAGCAAAAACCAAGTGAGTGGAAAAGTACAGAAGTAAAACCAATGGCAGATGGAAATGGAGGAATAATACCATTACCAACAGGATATTACTATATGGGAGGAAGCTACGAAGATGGATTAGTAATATCGGATAAAGAAAACGATAATATAGATGCAACAGGAACAGAAAGTGGAAACCAATTTGTATGGATACCAGTAGAGGGAGCAACAGAGGAAGAAAGAAGAACCAATTTTGTAAGAACAGATTTTACAGCAGGTAGCCCAACAGGTAGTATAGATGAGAAATACACGGAACCATACACTGAAGGATATACAGACGAGCAAACAGATTATACGAATATGTATAATAGTGTAATAAAATATGGAGGCTTTTATATCGGAAGATATGAAGCAGGGATAAACAATGATAGTGGAGATACAAGTCCAAGAACAGGAAAAACTGTAGCAGAAGACGTAGTAAGTAAAGCAGGAGTATGGCCCTATAATTATGTACCATGGGGAACAAGTATGACAAATATAGGAACAGAGGGAGTAGTCTATTTAGCAAAAAATAAGTATGCACACCCTAATAGTGTAGTAAGTACATTAGTATATGGAGTACAATGGGATACTATGTGCAAATATATAGGAGCAGCAAAAGCGAAGATGACAAAACCAACTAGCCAGACAACTTTAAGTAAGACAAAAAGTTATCCAAATAACGATGGAACTGGAGATGTAGCTAAAAA
>CANRFE010000078.1 GCA_947629805.1 uncultured Clostridia bacterium
ATATGCCAGTTATTTCAGACCAAGGGCTAGTGGGGCATATTATTTCTGTTACGGACAATACAGCAAAAGTACAAACCATTATTGATACGGCTAGTACGATTAGTTGTGTTATTACAGCTTCTCGTGACAGAATGATTACAAGAGGAACGATGGAAGAAGATTCTACTCTAAAAGCTACTTTTATTCCAACAGAAGCTACTATTTTAGAAGGAGATAAAGTAGAAACCTCAGGTCTGGGAGGAATTTATCCAAAAGGAATTCATATAGGTACGATAAAAAAAGTAGTGAACACTAAAAATATTACAGATCGTTATGCCATGATAGAAACAGCAGTTGACTTTGCTAAATTAGAAACGGTCTTAATTATTACAAATTAGTTTATCATAGGAGACAAGAAAAATGAAAAAAGCATTTACCATCTTTCTTTTAATAATTAGCTTTTTAATTTTATACTTTCTTCAAGTAAACTTTTTTTCTTGGTTTACCATAGCAGGCGTAAAACCGAATCTTTTTGTTATTTTTATTTTATTTATTAGTTTATTTGCTGGTATGAAAGTAGGCATTCCATTTGGTATTATAATGGGCTTCTTTTTAGATATTATTATTGGAAAAAATATTGGAATATCTGCTATTATGTTTGGTATTATTGGTTTTGTGGGAGGATATTTTGATAAAAATTTCTCAAAAGATAGTAGACTAACTATGATGCTTATGGTTATAGGTAGTACTTGTCTTTTTGAAATAGGGAGTTATGTATTACAAACCGTAGAATTATCTCTTTCCGTAGAAATCGTTCCTTTTCTTCAAATTTTATGGAAAGAAGTTTTATTTAACACCATTTTGACAATTCTTCTATCTCCTCTTATGCAAAAATTAGGTTATAAAATGGAAGATATTTTTAAGGAACAAAAAATTTTAACCAAATATTTTTAACCATAGTAAAAAACAGTAGTAGGAGGTGTTTTCGTATGAATACAAGAGATAAGAAAACAAAATTACGCTATAATTTAGTATCTATTTTTATTTACTTGCTTGGTATTATCTTGCTTATTCAACTATTCAACCTTCAAATTGTACATGGAGAAGAATACAGAGAACAGTCTAATACAAGGTTAACAAGAGAAAGTACCTTAGAAGCGGCAAGGGGAAATATTTTAGATCAGTCTGGAAATAAATTAGCTACAACACAATTAGGGTATAGTCTAGAATTATATAAAACCAAAATAGATACACAAACTTTGAACAATACCTTGTTAAAAATGACGCAAATTTTAGAAGCAAATGGGGATGCCTATGTAGATTCTTTGCCTATACAAATAGAACCATTTACTTTTACAATAGCAGAAGAGAAGCAAAAACAATGGAAAGAAGAAAATAAAATAGAAGAAAATAAAACAGCAGAAGAATGTTTTCAAATTTTAAAAGAAAAATATGATATTCGTAATGAAAATATACAAGAAGCACGAAGAATTATGACACTTCGCTATTATATTGCGCAAAATGGGTATAGCAGTACAAGATCTGTGGAATTGGCAAGTAATTTAAAAGAAACAACCATTGCCCAGCTAAGTGAGCAAAGCGCAGAATTTCCAGGAATGAATATTACAACAAAATCAATTAGAAGTTATCCATCTGGTAGTTTAGCTTCCCATATTTTAGGTTATATTGGAAAAATTGATCCAGAGGAATATAAGCAAAAGCAAGATCGTTATACCCAAAATGATATTATTGGTAGAATGGGTATAGAATATATTATGGAAGACTACTTAAAAGGTACAAACGGTATTAGACAAATAGACATGGCAGTAGATGGAACTATTACAAATGAATATGTGGCACAAGAAGCAATAAGTGGTTATGATGTAATTTTAACTTTAGATGCTAATTTACAACAAGTAACAGAAAAAACATTAAAAGAAAACGTACAAGCCATTGCAAATAGCGAAAAAGTAGAAATAACGGGAGCAGCAGCCGTAGTAATGAAAGTAAAAACAGGAGAAATTCTAGCTATGGCAAGCTATCCAGATTTTGATCCAAGTGATTTTGTTAGCGGAATTAGTACAGAAAAGTGGAACTATTATACAAAAGAAGAAGAATCGGCTTATGCAAGAATGCATCCATTTGTAAATCGAGCGATTTCTTCTCCTTCTTCTCCGGGTTCTACCTATAAAATGGTAACAGCCATTACAGGCTTAGAAACAGGAGTTATTACTACAAAAGAAAAAATCAATGATGTAGGAATTTACCGTTTTGCTTCAGACTATAATCCAAAGTGTTGGATATATCAGTCTTATGGAAGAGGACATGGTTACTTAAATGTAACAGATGCTATTATTCATTCTTGTAACTATTTCTTTTATGAAGTAGGAAATAGAGCAGGAATTGATAATTTAGCGAAATATACAAAGGCTTTAGGACTAGGAAAAAAGACGGGAGTAGAGCTGTTAGGAGAAGTAGCAGGTTACGTAGCAAGTCCAGAAACTTCTAAAGCATTAAATGGAACTTGGACAGGAGGAAATGTGCTATCTGCTGCAATAGGGCAAGAAAATAATAGTTTTACTACTTTACAAATGGCAAAATATACAAGTATGTTAGCCAATGGTGGAAACGATATAGATGTAACTATATTAAAAGCAATTGTGGATGGAAATGGGAACGAAATACCAAAAGAACAAATGGAACAATATGTGAAGAATCGTTTAGGAATGGAAGAAGATACCTCAGAAAAAGTAACCTTTCAGCAGGAAAATTTAAATGCAATTTTAAAAGGAATGCAGGGGGTTACAACAGAATCGGGAGGAACCGCATATTCTATTTTCAAGAACTTTAACATAGAAGTAGGCGGAAAAACAGGGTCTGCACAAACAGGAAGACAAGATGCAAATGGAAAAAGCATAACCAATGCTTGGTTTGTAGGGTTTGCGCCATTTGCCAACCCAGAAATAGCAGTGGTTGTCATGATTGAAAATGGACAACATGGAAGTGCAGCAGCAGTTCCAGCAAGAGATATTATTGCAGAATATTTTGGCATGAATGCAAATAGAGTAACAGAAGATATGAATGCAAAACCAACAACACAAATACAAAATTAATACGAAGTAAAAGGAGAAATAAAAAATGAGAAGTAGTATTACCATTCAACTAAAGAAAGATGAAATTTGGATAAAAATTAGTAAAGATGCAGAAGAAGAGAAAATACTAGAAGACTTAAAAAAGAAGGTAACAGACTTAAAAAAATTATACAAAGAAGAACATACTCCTATTAAAGTAACGGGAAAAGTATTAAAAAACAAGGAAATGGAAGCAATAGAAGCCATTATCAAAGAAAAAATTGACGTAGAAATACAATTTGAAACGCCAACATCTTTAGGACTACATGGTATTAAAAAAGGATTTTTTCAAGAAATAAAAGCCTCTGAAACTACTTTTTATAAAGGTTCCTTACGTTCTGGACAAAAAATAGAATTTGAAGGAAGTGTTGTCGTATTAGGAGATGTTAATGCAGGAGCAGAAGTCATTGCAGGAGAAAATATTGTCATTATGGGGTTACTAAGGGGACTAGCCCATGCGGGAGCAAAAGGAAATCGAAAAGCAGTTATTGCAGCCAATGGAATAGATTGTCCACAAATTCGTATAGCAGATAAAATTAAAGAATTTGAGAAAGAAGAAGAAATTCTTGGAAATTATGTGTATGTCAATGAAAAAGAAGAAATTCTATTAGAATAAAGAAGAAAAAATAGAGAATACATTCTCTATTTTTTTTAGCTTAAAAGTAATAAAAGTAAAGCAATGTATAAAGAAGTATCTTTTACTTCTTCTTGGTAAAGAAAAAAAAGTAAAGCAATCAATAATAAATCATCAAAATATAATGTAAGACCAAAGAATTCAAAAGATTCTTCCTTTGTTGTATTTTCCCATTCCGCTTGAGGAGAATTCTTAGGGGTAGAAGTGTTTGAGGTATTTTTTGAAGAAGAATTTTCGAAATTATGTAAAGTATAATTAGGAGAATAATAAGGATAAGGTCTTCGAAATGGGGGAAAACCAAAAAAAGGATAAGGTCTTATCATTTTGTCTTTTCACCACCTGTAGGGCCTAGATTTTCTAGGATATTTTCCATGTTGAAAAGTTGAATATATTGATCTACTTTTTGTTTTCTACTGGGCTTTAAATAAGGTTTTAAGGAAAGAAGTAAATTGGATCTAGGATTATTTTTTTGCTCATTCATTTTTTCCATAATTTGCTTAATTTTTAGTATCGTGTCCATATCAATATTTTGAAATGGATTTCTTGTTTCCTTGTTTGCATCATGAAAAGAGGTATTGGCTTCAAAAGAAGAAGTAAATTGCTCAAAATTAGGAAAATCGTCTCTATTTACAGTATTCTTCATACACTATCACCTCGTCTATATAGCTATTTTATGCAAGAACTGAAAAAGTGTTACACAAAAATGTAATATTGTAATAAAAATTTAATATGATAGGGAGGAGAAAAGCTTCCGTAAAAGGAAAACGGCTATATAGGAAAAGGAAAAAACAAAAGCTATTGAAAAAGAAAAAAGAATGTGTAAAAATAGAGAAAAATTTATAATACAGGAGAAATATGTCTAATAGAAATAAAGGATTTGGAAAAAACAGGAATTATACATAAAAAGTTTAAAAAATATTAGAAAAATCGTTGAAAAATACGAAAAATTGCAGTATAATATAAATTAGCGGAAAAATTATTCGTTTTCTTTTTGAGAAAATTTTTAAGATAATAAGATAAAAAAAGTAGGAGGAATTTTCTATGGACAAAAAAACAAACAAAATAATAGCAAGCATTTTAGTTCTTATGCTAACAATGTCACACATCAATATTCTAGGGCAAGTAGTAGCTAGTAGTTTGGAAAGTCAAACGCAACAAACAAACCATTCCAATGTAGAATTTGATGCGTATTTTAAGCAAGAAAATAACAAAGTACATTCTACAACAAATACCATAGGAGAAGAAAATTACTTATACTTGGCACTTCAAGTAAAAGAAGCAGGCTATTTGAAAGAAATTTGTGTAGAAACGCAAGATGCTAATTTTACTATACAAGAAATACAAAATTCTGAAATAGCAAAAGTAGAAGACAACAAAGTATACTTAAATCAAATAAAAAATGGAGAACCTTTAGAAATTGCACTTCCAATTCAAATGTTGCAAAAAGAAGAACTTTCCATAGAAGAGTTTAATAAACAAAGCGTTGTTAAATTCATGGCTACTTATGTGGATGGAAATGGAAAAGAAAAGCAAGTGAAAAAAGACATAGAGGTCCAATTAGCATGGACAAATGAAAAACAAGCAGAGTGCAATGTACAAGTAGCAAAATTTATTCCTTACGATATAAATGGACACAAAGGTTTAGTTTTACAGACCATAGTACAATCTTACTTAAAGGATAATGCTTTACCAGTTAAACAAAATAAAATAGAAATACAAGTTCCTACTCTTAATAATAAAAAACCAACAGAAGTAAAAGTAGTTGCCAATACTACAAAAGCAACCAACGGAGAGGAAACAGGAAATAGCTTTACAAACGAAAATTATAATTATGAACAAGAAACAGGAAAATTAACCATTACAGTAGAAAACCAAGCAAATTCACAAGGAAATGTTTCATGGAAAAAAGAAGCACAAGATGAATTTGTTGTTACCTATGTATATGAAGAAGAAACTTTAAGTAC
>CANRFE010000079.1 GCA_947629805.1 uncultured Clostridia bacterium
AATGTTTGGATGTGCTACTACAACTAAATGGACGGGACTATATGCTGGTTTAGGATTAGCAATTATTTTCTTTATTATTATATTGCCAATAGCATTAGTATTAAATGTTTATACAGATAAAGTAGGGCTTTTGGATGTAAATAAATTAGATAGTTGTTACCAATACGGGTATGAATGCGTAAGAAAAAACATACAAAAAATAAAAGAAGTTTGTACACAAGAATAGCTTGTAAAAAAAGGAATTTTATGGTATTATAAAAACGAACAAAACAAGAAATGGAGAAGAAAAATGAAAGAGGTTGTAATAGATACCATAGTAGATAGCATAAAATTACTACCATTTTTATTCTTAACTTACCTTATAATGGAATATATGGAACATAAAACGGGAGAAAAGGCAAAAAACATCATTCAGAAATCAGGAAAATTTGGACCATTTTTAGGAAGTATTTTAGGAATTTTTCCACAGTGTGGTTTTTCTGCTGCAGCAGCCAATTTATATGCTGGTAAAATTATTACCTTGGGAACATTGCTTGCTATTTTTTTATCTACTTCTGATGAAATGATACCAGTCCTTATTTCAGAAGCAACACCTATTAGTAGTATTTTACAAATATTAGGAATTAAGTTAGTAGTAGGTATGCTAGCAGGATTTGCTATAGATTTTTTGGGAAATCTTAAGAAAAAAACAAGGGAAGAGGAAGTACAAGAAAAAATAGGGCATATTTGCGAGCAAGAACATTGTCATTGTGAAGAAGGAATTTTGAAATCTTCTATTCAGCATACTTTTCATATATTTTTCTTTATTTTCGTTATTTCTTTTTTGATTAATGGGATTATATATTGGATAGGAGAAGAAAGTTTATCCAATTTTATACTAAACATGCCAATAGTAGGGCCAATTTTAGCAGGATTTTTAGGACTTATTCCAAATTGTGCAGGTTCTGTAATACTAACGCAACTCTATTTAGAACAAGTTATTTCATTTGGTTCTATGATAGGAGGTCTACTAGTAGGTTCTGGAATTGGAATTTTAATTTTATTTCGAGTGAATAAAAACATAAAAGAAAATTTGAAAATTTTAGCAATATTGTATGTTATAGGAGTTATCAGTGGAATTTTTCTAGATGTTATCACGAAAATATAAAAAAGATTGTATAAACAGGTATGTATACAATCTTTTTTTGAAATTAGGGAATCTGTAAGATTTCCTTTGCTTTTTTTACATCTTCTAAAGAAGCAGTTCTATATCCTTCTAATGGATATGCTTGTCCAAGCTTTTCCCATTTAAATTTTCCTAAATCATGATAAGGAAGAATTTCTACCTTTTCTACACTCTTCAAAGTAGCAATAAACTTTTTTAGGTTTAATAAGTCTTGCTTATCATCTGTAATACCAGGAACTAATACTTGCCTTATCCACATAGGCTTTGCAATATTACTTAAATAAGTGGCAAAAGCCAATTCTTTTTTATTCGAAACACCAGTTAGCAAAATACACTTTTCTTCATTAATACACTTAATGTCTAATAGAAATAAATCCGTAAGAGTAATAAGTTTTTTTATGTCTTGCGTTATATCTACGCTACCAGAAGTATCAATACAAGTATGAATACCATATTCTTTTAATTTAGCAAATAAAGCAAGGAGAAAAGGAACTTGTAAAAGAGGTTCTCCTCCACTAATGGTAACTCCTCCATTTGGCATTATATAATTTTTATATTTCAAAATTTTTTCTACTTCCTCAACCGAGTATGGTGTTCCACCATGTAAATCCCAAGTATCTCTATTTTGACAATACTGACACTGTAAGGCACAGCCTTGCATAAAAATGACAAAACGAATACCAGGGCCATCAACTGCACCTAAAGTTTCAAAAGAATGAATTTTGCCTTTCATTTTTCCTCCTTAAAGAAAGTAGTGGTAAAAGGATCCTATCCCTTTTACCACTTTATCTTTTCTAAAATTTTTCATGAATGGTTCTATGAATTACATCTAATTGTTGTTCTCTTGTTAATTTAATAAAGTTTACTGCATAGCCAGATACACGAATGGTTAGTTGTGGGTATTTTTCTGGATGTTCCATGGCATCTTCTAGTAAAGCTCTATCAAATACGTTTACGTTAATATGATGTCCTGTTTGTTTGAAATAACCATCAAGAAGACTTACTAAGTTGGTTACTTGGGTATCTAGTTCTTTTCCTAAGGTTCCAGGTGTAATAGAGAAGGTGTAAGAAATACCATCTTCCGAATATTCGTAAGGAAGTTTTGCAATGGTATTCATAACAGCTACTGCACCATTGGTATCTCTACCATGTAATGGGTTAGCACCAGGGCCAAATGGAACACCTGCACGCCTTCCATCTGGAGTATTTCCTGTTGCTTTACCATAAACAACATTGGAAGTAATGGTAAGAACAGATAAAGTATGTTTAGAATTTCTATAAGTTTGATGTTTTTGTAACTTTCTTAAAAAGTTTTTTACAACATCAACCGCAATTTGATCTACTCTATCATCATCGTTTCCGTATTTAGGAAAATCGCCTTCAATTTCATAATCAACAGCTAAACCTGTTTCATCACGAATAACTTTTACTTTTGCATATTTTATAGCAGATAGGGAGTCTGCAACAACAGATAAACCTGCAATTCCACATGCCATAGTTCTTAAAATTTCTTTATCATGAAGTGCCATTTCTAATGCTTCATAAGAATATTTATCGTGCATATAATGAATAGCATTTAAGGCTTTAATATAAATTTTTGCTACGTAGTTCATCATGTTATCAAATTTTTCCATGACTTCTTCATAGTCTAAATATTCCGAAGTAATGGCTTCAAATTTTGGAGTAATTTGTTTTCCACTGTTTTCATCGCGTCCACCGTTAATTGCATAAAGTAAAGTTTTAGCAAGGTTGGCTCTAGCACCAAAGAATTGCATTTGTTTTCCTATTTTCATAGCAGAAACACAACAAGCAATGCCATAGTCATCTCCTAAAGTGGTTCGCATTAAATCATCATTTTCATATTGAATGGAAGAAGTTTTTACCGAAATTTTAGCAGTATATTTTTTGAAATTTTCTGGTAAATTTTTTGACCATAGAACAGTTAAATTTGGTTCTGGAGCAGGTCCTAAATTCATTAAAGTATGAAGAATTCGGTAAGAGTTTTTCGTTACTAAAGTTCTTCCATCAACTCCCATACCACCAATACTTTCGGTTACCCAAACAGGGTCTCCACTAAATAATTCATTATATTCTGGTGCACGAAGGAAACGAATCATACGTAATTTCATAACAAAATGGTCTATATATTCTTGTGCTTCTTCTTCTGTTATACTACCATTTTTCAAATCTCTTTCCATATAAATATCTAAGAAAGTAGAAATTCTACCAATACTCATAGCAGCACCATTTTGGTCTTTAGTAGCAGCTAAATAACCAAAATATAACCACTGAATTGCCTCTTTTGCATTAGCGGCAGGAACAGAAATGTCAAAACCATATTTTGCAGCCATTTTCTTTAAGTCTTCTAAAGCTACAATTTGGTCATGAATTTCTTCACGTTCACGAATAACATCTTCTGTAAATTCGTCTACATCTAATATTTCTAATTCTTGCTTTTTTTCAGCGATTAAAACATCTACTCCATAAAGGGCAACACGTCTATAATCTCCAATAATTCTTCCACGTCCATAACCATCTGGAAGTCCTGTAATTAAGTGAGAACTTCTAGCAGCTCGAATATCTGGTGTATAAACAGAAAATACGCCATCGTTGTGGGTTCTTCTTAAGTTGTTATAAATATAGTCGGTTTCTTCGTCTACTTTATAACCATAAGATTCACAAGATTTTTCTACAATTTTAATACCACCATTTGGCATAATGGCTCTTTTTAGGGGAGCATCCGTTTGCAAACCTACAATTTGCTCTAAGTCTTTATCAATATAACCAGCTTCATAACGATTTACACCAGAGGGAGTTTTGGTATCTACATCTAAAACTCCTTTTTCTCGTTCGGTCTTATAAAGTTCTAACACTTTATCCCATAATTTTTTGGTTTTTTCCGTAGGTCCTTTTAAGAAAGAATCATCTCCTTCATAAGGGGTATAGTTTGCTTGAATAAAACCTCTAACATCAATTTCTTTTGTCCATTCGCCAAGCTTATCAAAGCCTTCCCATTGTTTAAAGTCCATAAAAAAATCCTCCTTTGTTTTTCTATTTATTAATTAGTCATCTCTAATTTTTATCTTATCATATTTACTTAGTTTTTTCAATCTTTTTAAGAACAAATTAGAAAAAATAAAAAGGATACCTAAAAACAGAATTTTCAAAAAATAGATTTCTATTTCGATAAGAAAATTTGCTTGTTTTTCGGTATCTTCTTAAAATTATTTTCTATATTTCTTGTAAAATGACCTGCAAAATACGATAGGCTAATTTTTGTTTTTTAGGAGAACAGTTTCTCAAAAGTTCATAAAATTCATCCTGTAAATATTTTTCCGAATAGTTGGCAACTCCATTTAGAATTTCGCCTTCGGAAATTTCTAAAAGGCCACAAATTTGAGATAATCTTTCTAAATTGATATGAATTTTTCCTGTTTCTACTTTACTTAAATAGGCAATAGAAACCCCCATTTTTTCTACTAACTGTTCTTGGGTTAAGCCTTTTTTCTTACGGGCTTCTTTTAAACGTTTTCCAATGATACTAAAATCTACTGCCATAATACCCATCCTTTCTTTCTACTAAATATAGCACGAATAGGGTAAATTTTACAGATAACGATAAGTTAAAGTAGAACTATCGTTCAAAAAAACAATCTTTTTCTATTTTCTACGAAAAGATTGTTTTTCTTTTTTAATTTTTATTAGCAATTACTTTAGCAACATCATAAATTAATTTTTGTTTCTCGGAAGAACATCCTTTTAATAAACTTGCAAATTCAGATTCCAAATATTTAATAGATTTATTAGAAACCCCATTTAGAATTTCTCCTTCTGTAACACCTAAAATTTCACACATTTGATTTAATCTTTTTAGGTTAATTTGTGAACTGCCTCTTTCTACTCTACTTAAAAAAGCAATAGAAACATCCATTTGCTCTGCTAATCGTTCTTGCGTTAAATTTTTTTCTTTTCTTGCTAATCGTAATCTTTCTCCAATTACGCTATAATCAATTGCCATTTTCCTTCACCTCCATATCCCGAATGCAACCGTAAAGATTGATTTATAAGGAATATAGCATGTATTCGTTTAAGTTAACAGAAACTAGGGAGTAAACATAAATAATGAAGTTCTGCTTTTGAAAATAGTTTTTCAAAAAAAGAAAAAAATATACATATTAAGGTTTCATTTCAATAATATCTTGCCAATATTTTTTCGGCATATATTGCATTTGTAATTTTGGATTGGTTCTTTGGGGAATAGCAATAGTTTTGAAAAAAGTAGACCACAGCATTTGATATTGCTTTTCTTCTGTAGAAATAGTAGGAGAAAAGCAAGGAGAAATAGGGACGATTTCATATTGGGGTGGATAAAAAAGAAAAGCAATATTTCTGTTTTTATCATGCAAAATAAAAGGTTGTAAAGGGAACCTTTTCATGAAATGCTGCCCTAAATTTTCTATTACGTTGTGTTCTGGGTGGAAAGAAGCATAAAGAATATGGTTTTCCATTTCCATAAAACGAAGAAGGCCCTT
>CANRFE010000080.1 GCA_947629805.1 uncultured Clostridia bacterium
TCTAGTTCATCGCCTGCTACACGCAAAGAATGACTAACAACAATTCCTCCTAAAGAAATAACAGCTACCTCGGTAGTACCTCCTCCAATATCTACAATAATACTACCACTTGGCTCTGCTACTTCTAAATTTGCACCAATAGCTGCTGCCATTGGTTCTTCAATTAAATACACTTCTTTTGCACCTGCTTGTATCACAGACTCTTCTACTGCTCTTTCTTCCACTTCTGTAATACCAGATGGCACACCTACTACTACTCTTGGTCTTGCCACATTATAGCGTTGACATACTTTAGCAATAAGATTTTTAAGCATTAGTTGTGTTGCTGTAAAATCCGCAATAACACCGTCTTTTAAAGGTCTTACCGCTTTAATTTCGTCTGGCGTTCTTCCGAAGCATTTCTTTTGCTTCATACCCTGTGGCTAAAATACGATTCGTTTTTCGATCAATTGCCACGACAGATGGTTCTTTTAATACAATTCCTTTCCCTCTTAAGGCAACTAAAGTATTAGCCGTTCCTAAGTCAATTCCAATATCTTTGTTTTTTAGTGAAAATAGTTTCATGTTTTTTCTCTCCTTTTTCATTTTGCACCTTTTTTCTTTTATTTTGTCCTTTGTTCGCTTACAATACTTTGAAAAACTCCATCTCCAATAACAATGTGATCTAAAAACTGCAAGTCTAATAATTTTGCTGCCTCTTCAATCTGCTTTGTAATTTGTATATCTTGTATGCTTGGTGTAGCATCTCCACTAGGATGATTATGCACTAAAATAAACTTGCTCATTCCTATTTTCATAATTTCTTCAAAGATTTGTTTTACATTTATAGTTGCAGAAGCTATATTTCCAATACTAATATCCACTATTTTTTGTACCACGTTTTTTGTATTTAATATGAGAATTTTTACGATTTCTCTTTTTTCATACCTTAGCTCGTCCATAACTAAATCAGCTACATCTTTAGGTTGTTTAATTTTTACATTTAAATTAAGGGGTTTTGCCATTCGTTTTGCTAATTCACACATTGCTTTTATTTGAATCGCTTTTACTCTTCCTACTCCATGTATTTGTTTTAATTCTCCTAAAGAAATTTCTTGAAGACTTCTTATATTTTCTTCTCCCCTTAAGGCTAAAATATTTTGCGCTAGCCCTATTGCAGTTTGCTCTTTTGTTCCTGTTTTTAAAATGATGGCAAGTAATTCCGAATTCGATAATACTTTTTCTCCATACATTTCTAATTTTTCATAAGGTCTTTCTGAATTTGGTAATTGTTTAATAGATAACAAATTTTCTCCTTTCGTTAAGCCCCTATTTCCTTACACTCTTCGATATACTAATACGGCAATAATCATACCAATAATACTAGCAATATTAATTTTAAAGAATAAGCCAAAAGAAATTTGCACAATGCTTAGGTCTAATTCAATTGGTGTAGATAACCCAAAGCTTTGCCCATATCCAAGCCACCATAAAAAATCTACTTTTCCTGCTAAATCTCCTAATAGCCCACCTATTACTAGTCCTGATAAAATAAATATTAATAAAATCCATATATTTTTTTCTCTTGTTGCCATCTCTTTTACTTCCTTTCTTTGTTCTTTCGTTTTTACCGCTCTTATTATATACACTTTTTTGCTTTTTTTCAAGGCATTTTCTTTACTTTTTTATTTTTCTATGGTATATTCAATAGTATCTTTTTTAGAGATTTTTCATATTATATCATAATTACCAAATATTACTCATTTCCTTTCTAGGAATATCATGTTATAATAAATTTATAAAGATGAGGAGGCTATGTACATGCGTTTCGAAAAGTTAAATGAAGATAAAATCAGAATTACCTTAAGCCATGAAGATTTAGTAAAAAAAGATATTGATTTTCATTCCTTTATGTCTAATTCTCTTGAATCACAAGATTTATTCTTTGATATGTTAGAAGAAGCAGAAAAAGAAATTGGATTTATTACTAAAGATTACCTAATTCGCATTGAAGCCTTAGCAATGGCTGGAGGCGATTTTGTATTAACTGTAACAAGAAGTCTTCCTGAAAAAACTAAAACGAATCGAAAAAAAGTACATATTAAAAGAAAAAAAATGAATACGAACGCTACGCAAATTATTTATTCTTTTTCTAGTTTTGAAGATTATTGTTCGTTTTTATCCTTTTTTAGAAAAAACCACTTTAGTCCAATTCATTTAGCAGAGCAAATTTTGTTTTATGAATACCACGGTATTTATTACCTTGTATTAAATCAAATTAATCTTAGTTACCCATCCCTTAGAAAGCTTTTTTCTTCCATTACAGAATTTGCTAGTTTTGTTAACCACTCTGAAGTTTTTGCTAGTAAACTTTCCGAATCTGGAAAATTGATTATGAAACATAATGCCATTCGTATTGGCTTAAAACATTTTGCAAAAAAAATACCTAGAACCTAGGTATTTTTTATAAAACAAACGGTATCTTTTTGATACCGTTTTTGTTTTTTAATATAAATAATTTTGTGGATTTTGTGCTATTCCATTTACACGAATTTCTAAATGTAAATGATTTCCTTGTGAATTTCCTGTATTTCCTACAGAAGCAATGACATCTCCTTGTGACACTCTTTGTCCTACTGATACATATAAGCTTGTACAATGGCCATATAAAGTTTCTACTCCGTTTCCGTGAGAAATAATAACATGATTTCCATAGCCTCCGCCATAACCATATTGCGCATATACTACTGTACCAGATGCAGCTGCTTTAATTGGCGTACCCTTTGGTGCTCCTATATCAATTCCTTTATGGCTTCTTCCCCATCTTGCTCCAAATCTTGAAGTTACTGTTCCTGAAATTGGTCTTATTAAAGAAATTCCCAATGGCACTTTTTCATTTGAAGTATTAACTCCAACAGCAGCTATCGTATAAGAACTTTGTACTATTTTTTCTTCGTACAAATCGGCAACACATTTTTCCACTGTTGCAAATTCCTTTAATTCGGTTTCGTATTTTTCTACAATAGATAATTCATTTTGATTATTACTTTCTTTTTCTTTTAGTTCATTTACTACTTGTTCTGCTTCTTCAAAGCTAGATACATAAGCTTTTTCTTCGTCTCCCACGCAAATCGCATAATAATTATAGTAGGCTTTTCCTTGTTCTACAATTTTATTAAAAATTTCTTCATCATTGGTAGGAACATCTTTTTTTAAAAAACAAAGCTTGTATTCTGGTAATTGGTTTACTTCTACAAATGCAATATTTTGCCCATTTCCTTTTTCTATGTATGCATTAATTCTTTGTTGCAATTTACTTTTATTTTCACTATAGCCAATCCATTCTCCGTTCAAACTAACACGATAAATTGGTTTATAAATATAAGAAATTGCTCCTATCATCAAAAAAGTAGCTAAGATAATTAAAATGGTAAATTTAGTCCAAGTACGAATATGAACAATAGTCTTTTTAATAGTACTTATTTGAAACAACTCCTATCTTTTTTCTTTTTTTGATAGTGTCATTGTATCGAAACTTCTTTTTTTTTACAAAGTTTATTTTGGGTTATTTTTGACGTTTTTTTGTCTTTCCGTAAGTTTATCTCTATTTTTGTTCAATATGCTTCCTTTTTTAATAAAGAAGGAATAGGATATTTCTTCTTATTTCCTTTCTTCCCTAATGAAACAACAAGAAACATCCATGCTCTATTTTTTCTATTGTAATTCCTTTTTTACTTCTTGAATTTCTTTTTCCGTAGCAGTTTGGGCTGTTTGATAATATCCCTTTGTTTGCGCCACTTTAAATAGCTCATATTGAAAACTTTCATTGTTGTTTCGTATTTGTTGAATCGTTTGCCTCAACTGCATATTTTCTGCCTCCGAAATAACTCCCTGATAAGTAACAAGGCCTGCCTTCACATCATTTAAAATATCGTTTACCATTGTTTTTTCATCCATTTTTTCTTCTCCTTTCTCAACTAATGTCGCATTAGGGACGTTTTCTAAAGGAGCATCTGTCCCTTATGCGACATTAGCAATTAATTATTTAGAAATGACATTAATTTTTGTTTTGTATTGAATGCATCTTGTGCAGATTTTGTAAAGATTTGCTTAATTTGTGGATCTACTGCCTGTGAGGCATAAGTATTTAATTTTTGATACGCGGTTTCGTC
Source organism: uncultured Clostridia bacterium (assembly GCA_947629805.1). Taxonomy (GTDB): domain Bacteria; phylum Bacillota; class Clostridia; order TANB77; family CAG-508; genus UMGS1663. The sequence continues at coordinate 4,152 of CANRFE010000080.1, forward strand.
CATGTTTATTAAATGTCTTAAATTTTGTAATTCTATTTGTGTTAGATTTGCCATATTGTTTCTTCCTTTCTTTTTCCCATTTTCTGTTAGTATTTCCTTTTTTCTTCGTTCTATTCAAAAAATCAGTTTCTTCTTATTCTCTTTTGTTATATAAAAGGGAATAAGAAGAAACTGATTTTTATAGTATTGTTATAGTATTTTTTCAATTTCTTTCCAATTATTTACACGGATGACTCCATGTTGTTTTAATTCTTCTTGTGGTATGGTTTTGTTGTGGTAAGCTGTAAAGAGTAACTTTTTTTCTGCTGTTCCTGCTAAATTTGATAATTTATCATCTATTTTTATATCACAATTCAAGATTTCTTTGTTGGTTGTAAAAATATAACGATTTGGGGAAAGAAATGGTAAATTGTGATATAAATATTCAAATTTATTTTTCAAGTTATTTCCAGAATAGGCTTCCTTATCACGAAAGATATAAGCTGTTGCAATATAAATTTCATATTTTTTTGCTAGCCTTTGTAATACTTCATAACTATCCGGTAGCATACTACATTCTTCATAAACATTTTTTGTAGAAAAAAATTCTGACCACTCTGGATATTTTTCTTTCGGAATGATGTCTTGTATGTAATAGGTTTTTATATCCTCTTTTTGATAGTGCGTTCCCAAAAATTGATTCACCAGACTTAAAAAACCACCATCACAAATAACATCATCCATATCTACCATTATTTTTTTCATTTTCTTCCCCTTATTCTATAATTTCTAAGCCTGCATATTTAGCCATTAATCGTTTATGTCCTACTTTATCAAATGCAATATCTACTTTTGCATCTTCTCCTTCTTGCTCAATTTTATGAATGGTTCCTTCCCCGAATTTTTTATGATAAATTCGCATTCCTTCTTTGTATTTTGAAATATCTACTTCTTGTTTTGCTTTTTGCAATGAACTTAAAAAGCTTTCTGCTGTTCTAAAGGTAAAGGCATTAGACTTTTCCACATTTTTTGTGCTGTTTGTGGAAAGTTTGCTTGCTATTGCATATTCCTTTGGCATTTGCTCGAATTTATAAGTTTTTACTTTTCCTGCGAAATTAGTTCCATAAGACCATCCATAATTACTGTCTTCAAAGGTTTCTTCTGGCTTACTTTCTAACTCTTCATACCCCTCTATTCTATCTTCTGGTATTTCTCTTACAAAACGAGATAAGGCATTATAACTAGTGGAGCCAAAAATCGTTCTGTGCTTTGCACAAGTTAAATACAAATACTGTTTTGCTCTTGTAATTCCTACATAAAACAATCTTCTTTCTTCTTCTAATTCTTTAGGTTCTCCTATAGATTGATATCCTGGAAAAATTCCTTCTTCCATTCCAACTAAAAACACTACGGGAAATTCTAACCCTTTTGCACTATGTAAGGTCATAAGAGTTAGGCTATTTTCACTATCCTCTACCTTATCAATATCACTAGATAGGGTAATACTC
>CANRFE010000081.1 GCA_947629805.1 uncultured Clostridia bacterium
CAGGCACAGATACTCATTCTTGCAAATAGAAGAAACTTTCTTCCACGCTTCTGGCACGATGCCGATGTTACATACTCCTTCAATTTCATTTTCTTCTTGATACTGCCTTACAGGAAGAGTTGTTTTGCACATCCGTGTTCTTGCAATCCCATACATGTCAATCTTGTTTTTTGATACATAAAGACGATTTTGTGGAGCAAAGGAAATCTGATTCATTGCATAAATAAACTCCTGCCCACTAATCTGACAAATAACATCAGGATCCATCTCTTCAATATCAATCGGCTCTTCATCAATAATTCCGACCTTTATCTTTCCGTCACCGGCTTTTACTTCCAATTCATTATTGCATCTTTTTAATTCTGCAATCTCTCCAAAATTTGAAAGTGAATTAATGCTCTCTTTTACCGTATTAGACAGATAAAAGGTTTCATCTTCTTCTACCTCCGACACGGAAAAAACCGACATAATTTTAATTCCAATCTGGGCATCTGTTGAGACAAACAGTCCCATTCCAGTCTCATGATTTATTTTTAAAATCATGTCATTTTTTGTTGCTGCCACAGCATTGACAGCTTCTTTTATTTCTTTCATCTTTGCTTTCATTTAAAAACCTCCTAAATTCCTAAATTATTTACTAAAAATACTAAATAATGATACTTGTCCTTTTATTTCTTTTTGTCTACTGTTTAAGATTTCGAAAAATCCTTTCCAGTTATCATTATCCATTTCTTTCACAGATTCTTTCTTTGATTTATTTTCAGTACCAAAGCTAAAAATCGATCCAAAATCAAAAGTATGACTATTTCCGACAAAGAAACATTTTTCGTCCGTTATATCATTAATTAGCAAATTTTTTTTACTATTTTTTAACTTTGAACTGTGCATGGAAATACATTGAAACATTTTTTGTATTTCTTCAGGATTAGAAACCTCTCCGTTTTTCAGCCTTCTTGCCAATTCAATTTTAGGGTCAATTCCTTTTGCCATCGCAGAAAGTCCTCTTGACGAAAACTCTCCTCCTTGAATTGCAGAAACAGCCACCTGTTTTTCTGCCATCAAAGATAGAACCTCTAATTGCATTGTATTTTGACTTACAATATAATAGGTTCTACACTCTTCCGGCTGTATTAACCGATAACTTCTTCTTGAAGCCTGCCATAACGTATCCAGTCGAAACCCAAGTTGATAAAAAATAAGCGTGGGAAAATTATATAATTGCCCCTCACTCTTCCATACAAAGTCCATTCCGGTTTCGACAAGACGCGGATTTGATATAATCACGTTATATCCCTTCGCTTCTACTTTTTTGCGAAACCAGCTTTCACGTTTTGACGCTGTAACACTACTTGCTTCAATCGTCAAAACTTTAGCACTGGACACATTGCTTTCAATAACTTTTTTCAGCCTTTCAAGGATAAAGAAATCTATTTTTCTACCGCTTTTTTCTATGTAGATATAACAGTTCCTTCCTTCCATTAATTCAGACTTTACTATTTGAATAAGTTCTTTTTCCTTATTCAATAAATTTCCATCCGCTACAACGCCTTCAAAGTTATACGGAGCCACTACTATTTCATCCTTAATCGGGCTATAAACCGGATGCATTCCATAAGGCTTATCCGGATAAAACAGATTATATTGCAATGCTTGCACACCCATGGATGGGCATTGCATTTGCTTGGCATAATTTTGTAATTTTTTTGTAACACGAATAACTTCATTTTTGATTTTATCTTCTATTGGAACAGAAACTATTTTTTCATTTAATGCCGGTAGTCCTTCACTCAAATCTGAGATTTGAAGCTGAACTGTACTCTCCAACAAAAAATCTTTCATAATTTGTGGTGAAATGCCTGGTCGCAATATACTACGCGACGACTTGTAGCCTCTGGAACAGGTATTATATTTATACTCGTCCTTGACCTTTCTTCTTTTTTCCGTCACGCCGTACATACTGTTCCAAGCTGCTTCGCCTCTATCTCCATTAAATTGAAATCCCAATTTAACCATTTTGGAAGGATCTAACTTCCAAAACATATAGAATAGACCGACAGCCTTTCCATTCGTAAGCGTTCCCGTCAAAGCCAAAGTCTTTTTTGAGCTTTTTACAAAAGCTTCAAAAGCCATTGCTTGTGCTGACGTTGTTTCGTACAAATGCGCTTCGTCCGCAATAAAAAAGTCGAAAAACTCTTTCATTTTCAACTTAATGTATCTTGCCGCAGAAAATTTTCTTGCGCCAAGAGATATTGTTTTTTCCTCATTTTCACCAATCTTCAGTTTCCAAACAGTATCTCTTCCCTTCTTTACCTTATGCCAATGTATTTTTGCCTGTTTTCCAATATTTTTACACTGACTTCCCCACAGCTTATTCCCACAATGGTAGCAATAAGTATTATAGGTAGTCTGCGTTTCAAAATCATTGGCTTGCAGAACTTCTACATCGTCTAATTTTCCTGTCTTTTTAAGCAATAATTCGCCACAATATGGACAAATCATTCCATACTCTTTTTCAGAATAATCAGCCTCTTTACGCCATGTAGATTCACCACAATCCGGACATTTCTTCATGCCAAAAAGCCTTTTTACAACTCTTCCGGCATTATCAAGACAAGTTTCACAATAGGAAATTTTTTTGTATTGATACCCTTCTTTTGTGGGTATCGGAGCTTTCATGTCTCCGAGTTTTGCAAACTCTTTAGAAAACACAAATAAATGCTTCCCTTTTGAATAAAATTCCCTATTATGATTTATCTTTATCAATTGCTCCAAACTACGCACTGCCACGCAATTAAGATTTGCTATTTCTTTTCCTTCTGCCACCCACTTGTCTACCAAGTGCGATGGACATAATACAGCAAGCTTATAATTGACCAGGTCTTTTTCAAAAACATCTTTTAGTTTTACGCCTTTATGCGACTCCAAGTATTGCTTATTGTAAAAGGAATCACAAATAGCCAATCCCTGCAGGCTCTTTCCTGTTCCCATATCTTCATTAATGATTACGTATTTTGCATTTTCAAGGCGCGCAACTGCAGCATTAATACAATTTCCCTGCGCAGGAAATAATCTCTTGCTTCTAGTTGCCGTATAGTCACAGCAAAATCCGTCTTCTTTAATTAAGGGATGTATGAGCTTTTCCAAATTTCTTACAATGTTCTGCCCATACTTTGAGTAGTAATCATCTAAATTACTAAACGATAAAGGAAAAACTTCCTCATCTGTAATTTTAATTTTTTTCGCCCGCAGCCCTGAACTAATAATGTCTTTTAAGGTATCATCATTTAGCGATATTTCTATAACAAAAATATCACTCAAGGATATTTCCCCATGTCCTAAATCAATTTTTCTATTCAGACTCATCTTGACGCAGTTTTTTTCAAAGCTGATCAAGTTAAGTCTTTCACATTCATTCAAAATATAAGGAATCCACTCCCTTAAAATAGGCAAAGAAAATCTTTTCATTAAAAAAGAGAAAAAGTCCTCTTCCACCCTTTGCTTGCTTGTAATAACGTATCGTCTATTGATGGCATCAGATACAATCAATGCAGATGTAACTCTATCTCTTCCAGAATTAAATCTTTCAATATATCTGTTTGCCTTACATAATCCACCATCGCTTTGAAATGGCGGACAATATGTTTTGTCATCCACAACCACGTTTTCATGTGTAGCTGCAGCCGCAAAGGACCTTACGTTTACATCCGACCTGTCATAGACAGAGTAGACCAAATATCTCCCCGCTTTTTCAATTAGGAAGTCTAAAAAAACTTCCTGAAAACCTATTCTTGCTATCATAACAATAGGGAAGCGACAATATCGCTCCCCTTAACCTCCTTTTTTATTCTAGTACCTCAATTTTACCATTATTTTGAATGATGGTAACGGACACCTGTGTCGATGTCTGCGTGACTTCTTCAATATTGCCACTTTCATCCATATCATCAAATGTCCGTTTGATTATCCGGGCACATCCTCTTTGCAAATGAATGTCTTTCCCTTCTACAGTTCCAGTCAACCCAGAACCGCAGCCTAAAGTTGACAAAAGATATAAAGTGTTAATGTTAGGCATAACCGGCGGTCTTGCCAGCTCATCTGTTTCATGGAAATCCCCTATTACTAATTGCTCATAATTCTTTTTTTGGGGGTCTATTCGAACAAAATCGGCATATGCCTTTTCAGAATCAAACACTTGCGAGGTGAAAATCTTAACATCCTTTTCAAAAGAAGAAAAAACATTAATTTTATCTTTACCTTCCCAACTTTCTGGGACAACAGGATAATCTTCTTTTTTACGGTACATATATTCATCCAAAATCCCATTGTTAATCATTGCATCTTTAGATTTCCGACCAATAAATACAATTTGTTTATATTTATCATATTCGCTGTCCATAAAACGAAACTCATACAATGGACAAAATTTTGACAAATACGCCCTTAAAAAAGATTTATTTCTGGCCGTAGCAATCGAAACAATCAAAACTAGTATTCCTTCATTTGCCACATATCCAGATAAACGTTTGAGGAATTCAACTTCAACTCTGCCATTCTCTCCTTCTATATAAGGAGGATTTGCAAAGCAAAAACTGAATACTCCATGACTAATCTTCGTAGAAAGAAAATCCGTCTGGAGAACCTCAAATATCTCCTCATCCTCTTTTAATTTCATGGCAGCTTCTTTTTGCAACTCTACTGCAAAAATTTTCCGTTGGTTACAAGCCTTTGTAACCATTTTAACTGCCGAGCCATCTCCTGCAGATGGTTCAAGTATACATACTTCTTCATCCGGAAAGAGAAACAACTGACTTATTTTCTGACAGTGGGAAAGGTCGGTGTAATAAGCACCAGCTTTCTCAATATTCCTACTTGTTTGATAAAATCCGTTTTCTTTCATGCCTCCTCCTTTCTCTTTTTCTAACTTTTATTTTCCACCGGACAGCTTTAAATAATGTACTAACCTTGTTACATATATCTAAAACTATAATCCCCGGTAAAAAAATTAATACCATCGCCACAATTCCCATCGGGGAACGTTTTGGTAATTTTTTGAGAAAATCGGAGTCAAGAAAAACATACAATTGTCCAAACAAATAGAGAATTGTTACAAACAAATCGTATATTCCACCATCTGGTCCAAAATACCTTGAACCACCAATTACTTGCACTACATTCCTCGCCAACTGATATATAAGGTAAACCATAATAACCTCCTTTTAAAAAAACTCTTCTCTAAATTTAATTTCTGGAAGATTATATTTTGAAGATATATCTAATACCTTTAATAAATCCTCCATCACCTTAAATTGCACAACGATTTCGACATCTTTCTCGTTGTGTACTATGACTTTTGCCCTTTTAAGGACAGGTCCTACAAAAGGCATTTTCTCGGAAATAGAACACAACTTATCACGGTAGTCTCTTTCGATACTACTAAATCTATTAGGACTACCAGTCGAAGGGGGTCGCAAAAAAGTTCTTTTTATCCGACTTTGCTTCTTCCTGCGTATTTCCATAAACCTCTTCATTTAATTTTTCCTCTTCAGCCACCGGAATCACTTTTTCATTTTCCTCGTCATTAGGCTTGTTTAAAGTGGTTTCTGTTGCAGCCAC
>CANRFE010000082.1 GCA_947629805.1 uncultured Clostridia bacterium
CCGATATTTCTGTAGCATATCCTGCAATTTCCCCTTCATTGGTTACTCTTATTTTATAACGGAATTTTACTACTACTTTGTCTAATCTGCTCTCTTTAATTTCTACTTTTACTGCTTCTTCTGGATTGTCTTCTGCTCTGTGTCCTGTTTTTGTAACGGTTTCTTTTCCATTGTCTATTACAATTGCCTCTGTTACCCATTTTCTTAAAGATAAATCAAAGTATTTTACTTTTACTTTTTCTTCATGGTCATCCTCTTCTTCAATCCATGTATCTGGTGTAGAATCTTTATCAATTACATCTTTTCCGTCTTTATCGGAATCGTCAGAAATTTGTGCTTTGTTAATTAAAATTCTGTCTGATGTATTTGGTTCTGTTACTCGAAATGCGATTTTTACATCACGATGGTCTGGTTCTTCCATAGTCTCTTTCACAAATTTCTTTAGCAAATTGTCTCTATTATTGAAGTCTCCTTGTTCTTTTGATAAGTAATCGGTTTTGATGGCAACTGCTTTTTCTACTTCCTCTGTTTCTTGTCCATTTTCGTCTAACATTACCCAACGATACTCTTTGTTTGTTTCATTTTCTGGTAAAAATTCTAGACCTTCTGGCAAATCATCTTTAATTTCTTTTGCATAACCGTCTTTGGTTCCTTCATTGTAAACCCTAATAGTATAAGTAATAATATTTCCATTTTCTACTTCTACAGGTTCTTTTGTATGTTCGTATACATAGTTTCCTTCTTCATTTATCTTAAATTGTGGAACTCTATTTGTTACTTCTTGTTCATCTACCCCTGTAATAAATTTTCTTAAGGCTAAGTCAAAATAGCTTAATTTTACATGTTCTTTATCTCTATCGTCTTCAGTTTCATCGTTGTTGTCTGGAGTTGAGTCTTTATCTTCTACCTCTTTTCCTTCTTCATCTGAATCATCCGAAATTTCTGCAATATTGGTAATAATTCCTTCATAGTTATTTAAGGCAACTACCTTAAACACTACTTTGACATCTTTATAATCTGGAGAAGTTCTTGTACTATCAAAAGGTTGTATTAAATTTTGTTTTCCTTGTGTTTCTTGTTCTTTTGCTAAATAATCTGTTTTTATTGCTACAGCTTCTTCCACATTGTCTGTTTCTTGTCCATTTTCATCTACCATTACCCAACGATACTCTCTGTTTGTTTCATTCTCTGGTAAAAATTCTAAGCCACTTGGAATGTCATCGGTAATTTCTTTTGCATAGCCTGCAATATCTCCTTCGTTATATACACGAATGGTGTATTCTACTAAGTCTGTACTATCTACTTCTACAGGGTCTTTGCTATGTTCATAAATGTAATTTCCATTTTCATCTTTTACATTAGTAAATTCAGGAACTCTGTTTGTAATAGCTGTATCATTTACTTTTGTAATAAATTTTCTTAAAGCTAAGTCAAACTCTTCTAAGATTAGTTTTTCAAAATCATCATCATCTTGTTGTCCTTTATAAAAATAGTCTTCATCACTTAAAACAGATTTATTCGTATCTTTTCCTTTATAGTTTGGTAAATCGTTATCGTTTGGTATAGTTGCATTATCTTTTTGTGAATCTCTATCTGTTACTTGGTTTCCTTCTTTGTCTGTAAAATCTACAATTTCTGCAATATTTGTAATTACTTTTTCTAAGTTTTCTGTTGTAATGACTTTACATTTTATTTTCAATTCTTTGTAATCTAATTTTTCACCATTGAAAGCTTTAATTAAATTCTCGTCTGAATCAATTTCTGTTTTTGCTAAATGATTTGTTGTTATGGTTCTTCCTGAAGGGTCGCTTGCATCTATTTTCCAACCATAGCTTGCATTAAATTCATCATTAACAAATTGTAATTGTGCTGGTAAATGGTCTGTTATAGAACTTGCATAGCCATCTACTTCCCCTTCGTTATATACTCTTATGGTGTAAATAACAATGTCTCCTACGGATATTCCGATTGGCTCTTTTGGATGTTTATAAAGTGCTGTTGTATCGCTTTTATTTTTTAATGGTGTAAGGTCTATTTCTGGTTCTCTTGTATAAGTTCCATCCTCATTTTTTAATTCTGTATCATTAATTTGTGTTAAAAATTTTCTTAAAGCTAGGTCGAAATATTTTCCTGGTATTTCTAATTCTTCATAATCGTCATCGTCTTCATAGCCCCATCCATCTCTTGAATGGTCTGGATAGTAATTATTCTTTTGATCCTCTGTTAAATCTTTTGGAACAGAGTCCCTATCGGTTACTTCTTTACGATTTCCTCCATCTGGTGTTTCTGCTTTCGTAATTTCTGCTACGTTTTTAAATTTTTGTGTTAGTTCGGAAGGAGTCGTTGTTACTTGGCACTCTACTTGTAAATCTACATAATAAAGAATATAATCTCCATGTTGTATTTTTTCTACTTTTATTTCTCCAGAATTTTCTGGTTCTTTAACTTCTTGTCCCTTTTGTTTCACAAATTTTGGAATTAAAGTATCTTTTAATTTAGTAGTTGTAATAGTTTTTCCATTATCCGATGCTTTCCAATCATATTTGCTATTGATTTCACTTCCTGCTTTTAAGGTTAAACCTGCTGGCAAATAGTCGGTTACTTCAGAGGCATAGCCATCTACGTCTCCTTCATTGTAAACACGAATAACATAAGTAATGCTATCTCCTATTTTTACTTCTACTGGGTCTTTCGTATGTGTTTTGGTAACAGTTTTAATTTCTCCTTTGGCTAATTGTTGTAATGTTTCCTGCGTAATTTCTGGCTCTCTTGTATATTTATTGTCTGTTTTTAAATCTTCTGTATTGTGTTTTATAATAAATTTTCTTAACGCTAAGTCAAAGTCAGAAGAACTTAATATGCTTTCTTCCTTAAATTCTTTTTCTTCTGGTACAATTTCTACTACTGGTTGTTCTTTTTCACTTGCACTAGTAGTTACTTCCCAATATGTAATTGTATTTTGTTTTATTTTTGTTGTGACAGTGAATTTTGCATTATCTAAAGTTTTTCCTTCTGGTTGTTCTATTTTTAGGTAAAATTCTTTTCCTTCTTTTGCTACATCACTTAATTCTAAAGTACTAGCACCTTCTTCTTTTTTATCTACTAAAGTATAATTAAGAGGTGTACCATCACTGGCTACTAATTTTCCTTCGATTGTGTATACACTATTTTTATTTTGTTCTTTTATTGTATAAGGACCTGCTGTGTAATAAGTTTTATCTTGGCCAGCTGTTTCTAACTTTTCCAATTTTGCTTTATTTGCATTCAAATGAATTGGATTGGTTCCTGTAGTGCTTGGTGCAGTACTAGCATTACTTTTTGCTGTAGTAATGAAATATTGGTATAGCGTATTCAAGTCGTCTAATAATTCCAATGCTTTATCTTCCTGTTTGTCTTCAAAAAAATCGTCTATACTTTCATAGTCATTTCTTTTTCCTTGTACATTATTTTTTAATTGTACTCCTGTAATTGTGTCTGTTTTATAGTCATCCTCATTTGTAAAATACCAAATCGCTAATTGTTGTACAATATCTATTAAATCATTATTAATATCTTCATAATCGGTATCGTTATATAAAATACTCGTTGAAGGAATTTCTGCCTTTTCTAATAATTGTTTTTTGTATGCTTTTGCTACTTTTTGCTCCTCTTCTGATGCATTTTCTTTTGCAGGAACATAACAATTATCTAATAGCCATATTAAAGAATTATAATTTTGTTCTTGTTGCACTGGTAAAGTTGCTTTATATGCAGCAATAATATCTTTATCTGCTTTACTTATTGGATTTTTCATATCTGCAAATTTATTATATTCTCTTTGCTCTGTTTGGCTACCACCTTGGGAACCAAAACCAACTCCCATTTTCAAACAATAAATTGCATTATATGCATTCTTTTTTACTTTATATTGACTGTCATATTCATATATTTTCCACATATTAAAACTATCTAGGCTATTTCCATTTTCCGCTTCTGTTCCTATTTGATAAGCATAACCAGACTTACGATACGTTGGGTTATCTAATTTCAAATACTTTCCTGGAGTTTTAATAGAGGCTTGTGAAATAGAATTCATTGAAAAAATACTTGTAAATATAACTCCTAATGCTGACATTGATAATACATATTTTTTTCCGTTCATAATTTTACCATCCTTTTATTTTGTTATAATTCTCTATATTCTATTTTAAACACCTTTGAAAAATTCGTCAATAGCAATATTTGCCAACATATTTGTTTCTTTTTTGATTCGTCTTTTGGGTATTTACGGAAATAAAGAATTTGTGTTCGATTTTTTACTTTTAAACTTATATTACAATTATATTACATTTTTGTCATTTTTTCAAGGTTTTATGTGAATTTTATTAGGAAAATAAGGGTTTTCGGTAAAAAATAACACTAAAAAATGGCGAATTGTGAACTTGCAAATTTCAAAATGAATCAATTTATGGGGTTTTGGGAGAATAAAGTTTATTTACTACTTTGCATTTTTGTGTTACAATGATACTAAAAAAAAATAATTTGTATTGGAGGTAATTTATAGAAATAGCCAAAAAGATAAAGGGTAATACAAATAATAACTTTCTTCTATTCAATAAATTCTATCTCTAGTTTATACAATCTTTCTATTGGCGAATCGTTTTTAAAAGTTTTTATTTCTTCTATAAATTTCCATCCAAATTTTTCATATAATCCTATATGTTTTGTATACAAATACAATTCCTTTAAATTAGCTTTTTTAGCGTTTTCAGGAACTGTTTCCATTAGTTTCCTACATATATTTTGTCCTCTAAATTTTTCCTCTACATATACATTAATAAGCCAAGGATAAATATCTGGTCTACTATCTAAATCATCTGTCATTGCTAGTTGATACATTCCTACTGGTGTTTCATCGATAACAGCTACAAAAGTTTGTGGTAGTTTATCTTTGCAAACGGAATGTTCCAAGTTACATTTTACTTCTTCATAACTATTACCGTTTCGGATTCCCCACCAATTATAATTCCATTCTAATATTTCATCAAAAATCTTATTTTTACTATCTTCTAATTTTATTATCTTCATAACATGTATTTCTCCCACTTTAACTAGTAAGCAAATACATTCTTACTAATTCCTAATATTTCTCTTTTTTCTATTTTATTATGGTACATAAAATTCTAAGGATTCTTTAAGTCTAGTAGATACGACAATGTCATTTTCATCAAAATAAACAAATAAAGCATAATAATGCGATTTTATCCATAAGTCATAATGATTTACAAATAAAACTTCTTTTCTTAAAGTTCCTGCATTATATAAATAGGTTTTTTCTGATTTTTTTATCCTATCTGGCTTTCCTAATTTATTTTCAACTTCTTCTTTTGTTAAACCTATAATACTTTTGCTTTTGTTTACTTGTTCCATCTTAGCATAATATTCACTTGGTGTATAAATAATTTTTATCGTTGCTATAAATAATAAGAAGGTAGCGAACAAAATAATTATCACTATTAAA
>CANRFE010000083.1 GCA_947629805.1 uncultured Clostridia bacterium
ACCAACGGTAACTGGGTTATCAAATGTTTCTCCTGTACGTCCATCATGTAAAATTGTTTTTCCATCTTCACGAAGTCCAGCTTTCTTTAACAATTCTTTTATTTCTTCGTCTGTCGCTCCATCAAATACTGGTGTAGCAACTTTCCAACCTAGTGCTTTTGCTGCCATACCCAAATGTACTTCTAGTACTTGCCCCAAGTTCATACGAGATGGAATACCTTGTGGGTTAAGTACAATATCCACTGGAGTTCCGTCTTCTAAGAATGGCATATCTTCTACTGGTAAAATTCTGGAAATAACACCTTTGTTACCATGACGTCCCGCCATTTTATCACCAACTGAGATTTTTCTCTTGGTTGCTATATAACAACGAATCACTTGGTTTACTCCTGGTCCTAATTCATCTGAATTGTCTCTTGTGAAGATTTTCACATCTACAATGGTTCCTGCTTCGCCATGTGGTACTCTTAAAGATGTATCTCTTACTTCTCTTGCTTTTTCTCCAAAAATAGCACGAAGTAATCTTTCTTCTGCTGTAAGTTCGGTTTCTCCTTTTGGTGTTACTTTTCCAACTAGAATATCTCCTGGTCTTACTTCTGCACCAATACGAATAATTCCATTTTCATCTAGGTCTTTTAAGCTATCATCACCTACGTTTGGAATATCTCTTGTAATTTCTTCTGGACCTAATTTTGTATCTCTACATTCGCAATCATATTCTTCTATATGAATAGAAGTATAAACATCTTCTTTTACTAATCTTTCACTAATTAATACCGCATCTTCGTAGTTGTAACCTTCCCAAGTAGTAAAGGCAATTAACACATTTCTTCCTAATGCCATTTCTCCATTCTTAGTAGATGGTCCATCTGCTAGAATATCCCCTTTGCTAACTTTTTCTCCTCTTGTTACAACTGGTCTTTGATTAATGCATGTACCTCCGTTCGTTCTCTTAAATTTACGTAATTTATAAGTATCTATTTCATTTTTCTTGTTTCTTACTTGTACTTCGTCTGCTGTTACTTTTTCTACTATACCATCACTTATTGCTGTAACTGTAATTCCAGAGTCTTTGGCTGCTCTGTACTCAATTCCTGTTCCTACAATAGGTGCTTCTGGCATTAAAAGTGGAACCGCTTGACGTTGCATGTTAGAACCCATTAGAGAACGTTTTACGTCATCATGCTCTAAGAAAGGAATCATAGCTGCTGCAACAGAAACTAGTTGTTTTGGAGAAACATCAATGTAATCTACTTGACTGCTATCTACCTCTGTAATTTCAGATTTATGACGTACACGAATTCTCTTATTTAAGAATTTTCCATTTTTATCTAGTGGTTCAGATGCTTGTGCAATAATGTAATTATCTTCTTCGTCTGCTGGCATATATTCTACAATGTCTGTTACTTTTCCGGTTTCTTTGTCTACTTTACGATATGGTGTTTCAATAAAGCCATATTCGTTGATAATAGCAAAAGAGGATAAAGCAGAAATAAGTCCAATGTTTGGTCCTTCTGGTGATTCTACTGGGCAAAGTCTTCCATAGTGAGTATAGTGAATATCACGAACCTCGAAACCTGCTCTTTCTCTAGATAAACCACCTGGTCCTAAAGCAGAAATTCTCCTTTTATGGGTAAGTTCTGATAATGGGTTAGTTTGGTCCATGAATTGAGATAATTGGGAACTTCCAAAGAACTCACGAATAGAAGAGGTAATTGGTTTTGTATTAATTAAGGTTTGTGGTGTTACAATATCTAAGTCTTGAATGGTCATTCTTTCACGAACGACTCTTTCTAGTCTAGTTAAACCAATTCTAAATTGATTTTGCAACAATTCCCCAACGCAACGGATACGTCTATTTCCTAAATGGTCAATATCGTCTACATTTCCAATACCATGGTCTAGGTTAAACAAATAACTAATGGAAGCGATAATATCTTCGTTTGTTACATGTTTTGGTATTAATTCTTCTTTTCTTTCTTTTAATACCTTATGTAAGTCTTTTTTGTCTGTGGTATCTAAGATAGATTTTAATACTTCATAATTTACTTCTTCTTTGAAGTGTAAGTCTGAAATATTTACATCTGTAACGAATTTATGAATATTTACTGTACCATTTCCAATAATTCTTACTTTACTGTCGTTTACTTTTACGTCTACAATATTAATTCCTGCATTTTGAATTTCTTCTGCTACTTCTTTTGAAATGACAGCATCTTTTTCTACAAATACTTCTCCTGTTGCTGGATCTATAATATCTTCAAATGCTACTTTTCCAGTAATTCTAGAAGCTAAGCTTAATTTTTTATTAAATTTGTAACGACCAACTTTTGCTAAATCGTATCTTCTGTCATCAAAGAATAAACCATTGAATAAATTTCTTGCAGCATCAACAGTTGGTAATTCTCCTGGTCTTAATTTTTTATAAATTTCAATTAACGCTTCTTCTTGTGTTTTTATGGTATCTTTTTGGATGGTTGCCATTAATTTTGGTTCTTCTCCAAATAGGGCAATCATTTGCTCATCGGTAACTAGTCCAATTGCTCTTAATAAACAAGTAACTGGTATTTTTCTAGTTCTGTCTACTCTTGCCCAAAATACATCGTTTCCATCGGTTTCGTATTCAATCCATGCACCACGAATTGGCATAACAGTAGAAGTAAAAATTTTCTTTCCTGTTTTGTCAAATTCAGAAGCATAGTAACATCCTGGAGAACGTACTAATTGGCTGACTACAACTCTTTCTGCACCGTTAATAATGAAAGTTCCACTTTCTGTCATTAATGGGAAGTCTCCTAAATAAATTTCTTGTTCCTTAATTTCCCCTGTTTCACGATTAATTAAACGTACCTTTACATGTAGTCTTGTAGAGTATGTGGCATCTCTTTCTTTTGCTTCTTCTACCGTGTATTTGGTTTTGTCTTCCATGTAATAGTCGAAAAATTCAAGAACTAAATTTCCAGAATAGTCTACGATTGGGGAAATATCTTGCAATACTTCACCTAAGCCCTCTTCTACAAACCAATCGTAAGAGTCTTTTTGGACTTTAATTAAGTTTGGCATTTCAATAAAATCGCCAATTTTTGCAAACGTTTTACGTGTGCTCTTTTCATGTTTGATTTCTTGTACCAAAACAAACTACCTCCTAAATTGAATTTAAAGCAGACTTAAAATTTTGATAGGAATAGGAAAGTTCCTATTTTCTATCTTTTTTGAATAAAATTTATTGTATAAAAGAAGTCCTTCTTGTTTTTTCTTTTTACCATAAAAAAATGTTTCTTTCCTGCTTACTTAAAGTTCCATTTCCCTAAGAAAAAGAAATACAATTCCTCTTCTTTTATTAAAATTTTCAAGAATGTTTTTAGGCAATAAAAAGGCTAGTTGGTAACTTTTCTTATTTTACCAACTACCTTACCTTTTGTATTTTATTTTTTTGAAATTAAATTTTTTCTTTTTATATTAACCAACCCCGCTATTTTCTATGCTTTAGCGTTAATATGTTTGTAACATTTTATTAAAAGAGCAATAAAACTCCTTATACTATTTTAGTATACCTTATTTCCGTAGGGCTTGTCAATAGTTTTTGGCCATTTTCTTTCCTATTTTCGTAAATTTCCATTTTTTATTTTAAATGCTTTACTTCTTCTATTTCTACCCATTGGCTATGTACTCTTCCTTGTATGCAAATCATGTTATTCTGTTCTATCCTTTGATAAATCCAATCTGCTTTTTCATTATAGGCTTTACAAAATATAATACTTTTATTTTCTAATAACAAATCAAATAGAACAATAGAAATCTCTTTATTATCATAAATAAATTGATATTCTATGTTACTTACTACTTTTCCTAATAAAAAACATAAATTCATTTTTCTTTCCTTTTTATTTTCGTAATATTCCTATATTCTGTTTTTTGTTTTACCTACTAATAGGAATATTACTGATTCCTATTTACCTAGTATTGTTTCTAGGATGGAATAAATTTCTTTAATATCTAATACTTTACGGGATGTATTCCTTAAAATACACCATCTGAAATACTATTAGAGTGTGGGCCTGAACGTGTTGTTCTTGTTGCTATTGGTCGCATTGTTGTTGTTGCGATTGCTCGTGTAGTTGTTGCTATTGTTGTAATTGCCTCCCCTATTAACACAAGGGTTTGCGTTAGAACTATTCGTGTTCGTAGAATTTCCATTTATCCCATTTTGTAAAATAATTTGTCTGTCAAATTTTTTGTATTAGCTATTTTTATATATCCTATATGACCACATAAATATTTTTTTGCTTCCTTACTTGTTATTTTTCCTATTTTTATTTCATATTTTAATTTTTTTATCTTCTTTTTTAATTTCCTTTTCCCGCCTATCTCGTATTTTTAGTCTATATTCTTTTATTTTATAACCACAAAAATTGACCCCTTGTTTATTTTTGAAAATTTGTGTTTTTTTATTTAATTCTAAATCTAATTTTTCTTTTAAATATTCCTTTATCTTTTCTAATACTTGCTTTGCTCCTTCTTTTGTTTTGATTAAAATAACACTATCATCCATATAACGAAAATAATACTTACAATGTAATTTATGCTTTATATATTGGTCTACTTCATTTAAATAAATATTAGCAAACATTTGAGATGTATAATTCCCTATTGCTAGTCCACATTTCCCTTTATTAGAATATATAATTTGTTTTAACAAATGTAATAATTTTATATCTTGTATTCTTTTATTTAAAATAAAATATAATTTATCTTTATTGATATTTTCAAAAAATTTTGTTACATCCATTTTCAAAATATAGTATTCTTTCCATATTATTTTACAATGTCTCATTGCTTTTTGTAAATCCAAACAAGCTTTATGCATTCCTTTATTTTTCAAGCATGCATAGGAATTTTTTATAAAAGTAGGAACAAAGAAAGGTTCTAAAAAATTATCCACTACCCATCGGTGTACAATTCTATCCATATATTTACTTTTTTCTATTTTTCTTAATTTCGGCTCTTTAATGTAAAAAGTAGTATATCCTCCGATGCTTATATGTTTGATTTTTTAATTTTTCATATAAACACATAATATATTCTTCTTTTTTTAAATTAAATAAAATAATTTCTTTTCGATAGCCTTTTCCTTTCTTACTTAAATTATGTGCTTTCATTAAATTCTTATAAGATAATTTTTTATCATATTCATTTCTTAATGTTTTTGCCATAATATTTTATAAGTCCTCCTACTATTTTCCCTATTTCATAAATTTTTTCCATTGCAACTAAAAATTTCTTTTCCTCTTCCATCAGTCACAATTGATCTATTCATATAATGTTTCCAAACAGACCCGTTTAC
>CANRFE010000084.1 GCA_947629805.1 uncultured Clostridia bacterium
GTGGCGATGTCGTCTCCATTTGCATAAAAAATCTCTTTTGTCTTTGCAAACATAATTATGTTATGATTTATGTTGTTATAATTAGTTTTATGTTCTATTATTACTGCAGCAATGATGTTCATGCAGATTGAAATTAAATTTTTATAATTTTCTTCATTCGCAATATTAGAATTTTTAAAAATTTTTTTTCCTTTGATTAACATATTTGAAAATTCTTTTTCTATTATTTTACTATTGACATCTACAGATGCTTCAAATAAGGATAGTTGTCTTCCCATTTTTTCATTTTTATATTCATCTATTAAATCAAAGTCTATTCGATTTTCAGAAAAATACGAGTCTATGTCTTCATATTTTAGCTGAATTTTATTATTTTTGTTTTCATTTATTAAAAATTTTAATTCAATATTTTCTGCACCAGCTTTTATAATTAATGGTGTTGCCATTGAAATTCCTACATTGTCATATGCAATTTTGTTTTCTTCTAATATGACTGAAATGTTTGATGTTGAAATATCATGTATAATTGGATCATTAAAAGTTACTATATCTGCTTTTAATGCTAAGTTTTCATATGTATATGGATAATTATTTTCTTGATAATTTTCTGTATAACCTATTAATTTTAGACTATTTTTTATTTTTTCTAATCTTTCTTTTTTGTTATACATATTTTTTCCTTTTTAATTATTAATTTTGATCATTTATCATATCTATATCATCTGTATAAAATATATTTTGATAGTTGTATACTACTTTATAATATTTACCAATAAAATCTATATCATCATTGTCTTTTAAATTATAAATCGGCTCTTGTATAACGTTACCCTTTTCGTCAATACAACCCCATTTTCCATCTTTTTTCACTGCCACATATCCATACTTATTTTGTTCTGTTGCATCTT
This sequence comes from uncultured Clostridia bacterium, assembly GCA_947629805.1. GTDB lineage: Bacteria > Bacillota > Clostridia > TANB77 > CAG-508 > UMGS1663. The sequence continues at coordinate 909 of CANRFE010000084.1, forward strand.
CATATTGATAATCTACTACAACAACTCCTTTTTCATTTACATAGCCATATTTTCCATCTTTTTTACTTAAGAAAATGGTATTGGTTGCTAATATTTCTGTATTTTCTTTTTTCTCTAACTTAAAGTTATAATATGTGTACTCTTCTTGTTCTCTTACTCGAATATAGTTTTTATCTTCGTTAATTTCCGTTATGATTCCACTTACCTTTACTTGAAGTTCTCTATCTAATAATTCAGATTGCATATTTTCCTTTTCTGCTCGAATAATATCTATGTCATTTAAGTATTCCATATAAGTATAAGCAAATGCTAACGCTTCTGTATTTTCTGCTGTTAACATTCCATATTGATTTTCTTTTTTAGCAATATAATAGTTTCCAAAAGCATAAGTTAAAGCATCATATACAGCTGGTATTTTTTCTTCTCCTTGTAGATTTACTACTCCGTATTTTCCATTTACTTTAATAACAAAGTTCTCTACATTAATTTCTTTTACTTCTTCAAATTTATTTTCCAAAAAGGTTTCTTGCTTTGTATTTACTACTTTCCAATTTCCCCCTTCTTTTACCACATACATTTGATTTCCATAAACATGTGCAATTTCCTCATATTTTTCTTCCAAGGCTACCGTTTTATCATAGTTAATAACTCCATATTTTCCCTCTTCATTTTTTACAATAAACCCATTTTCATATTGTGTTGTAAGTGCTGTTATTTCTTGGTATTTATTTTCAATAATCGTTTTTCCCATAGAATCTACAATTCCTTTTTGCTTGTTTTGTGTAGTAAGGAAAACAGATTTTGTTCCTATTAATGGTTCTATGGCATCTTGGCTACAAGCTAAAATTTCTTTTCCTTCTAAATTAATTAGCCCGTATTTTCCATCTTTTTGTACTTTTAATACATTGCTTTCATACCATACGTTATTGTTCTCATCATGATTATAAATCACTTCTACTTGGTCATATTGTTGGTAAATTGCTTTATTTTTTTCGTTAATTGCTTTAGAAGTATACGTTCCATTTTCATAATTTACATTTTCTAAATAAATAAAAACTGGTTTCGTATGGTCTGGAATTAAAATCATTTCCCTATAACTAGGTTCAATAACAACATTTCCTTTTGTATCTATTACACCCCATTTTCCATTTTCATAAAGTGTATAATAAGCAAATGTAAATGCTTTCTCTTTCGTTTTTGTATTTTCTTTTAATAGTTCTTTCATTCCAATAAAGAACATAATAACAACAAGAAAAGCAATAATAACAGCTGCTACTTTTTTCTTATTTAATTTTCTTTCTTCTTCATATCTTCTTCCTTTACTTCGGCTCATATTCGAATCTCTCCTTCTTGCTTTATACTATACCAAAATTACGACAAAAAAACAAGGTTTTTTTACCTTGTTTCTCATTTTCTTTAATTCCGCTATAGCGGATTTCATTATTTATTTTTTATTTTCATTACTATAACTGTCATGTCATCTTTTGGCTTTCCATAATTATTGTCTATCGCTTCTTGTAAAATAATGTCGGCTATTTTTTGTACGTCATCTGTTTCCAATTCTTCTAATAAAAATTTTAGCCATAATTCCTTATTGGTATATTCTTCTGAAGATTCTATTATACCATCGCTACACATTACCAAAATATCTTCTGCCTGTAAGTCTTTATCATATACAATCAAATCAATATCTGTTAAAATTCCTGTAGGTAAAGATAACGATTTTAGAATTTGTACATTTCGCCCATTTTTTACATAAGTTGGACAAGCACCGTTTTTAATAAATTCTAAATTTCCCGCATATAAATCAAAAACTGCCATATCTAAAGTAGCATACATTTCCTCTTGCCCTATTGTATTTAAGCAAGAGTTAATTAGACGTAAAGAAGAATCTTTTTCAAAACCAGCCGACAATAACTTTTCTAACATAGTAATAGCGGTTTTACTTGCTTTTTGTGCTGTTTTTCCAGAGCCCATACCATCACTTAAAGCAATTAAATATTTTCCATCTTCTAATTTTGTTTGAATGGAAGTATCTCCTGAAACAAGAGAACCTGACTTATTTTGCTTTGCTATTCCTACTTGTAAAATTTGTTTATCTTCTGCTGAATAGGCATATAAACAAGTTGGCTTTTTTAGTCTTAAACTACATTCTTGCTTTTGTAATACCATATTTTCTTTACATACCTTTGTTAAAATTTTTCCCATCTTTTTTACATCACATGCTGGTTTTTCAAGCGTTGCACAAGGATTGGTGTATAAAGTAACTTTTCTTTTACCAGAAGGTTCTTGCTTCATGGAAATGTCCTGAATTTCTATTTCTTTTTCTTTTAATAATAGCTTAATTTCTTCTTTTTCCTTGGCAAAAGGATCTTTTTCTTCTTGTTCTATTTCATTTGCTAAAGAACTAATTGCTTTCGAAACTTCTTCTAATTGATTCGATACTACTTTTTTATTTTCATCTAATTTTTTCTTCCAAATAAAATTTAATTTGCTTACTTTATAAGAATAGTTAATAATTTTTACCATTTGTTTAAGATCTTGTTCTACAGAATCGTTAATATATTCTTTTTCGTAGCCAATAATATAATTATGATGAGCAGCTAAGGTGTTTAATAAATCTCTTCTAGTTATGGTTTCTTTTTCCAAAAGTTGCTCAAATATATCTTCTAACAAATTGTCTTCTGGCATGTAGATATCATCAAATAAGATATTTTCTTCCATTCCTTCCATATCATTCTCTAATTCTTTTTGAAAGATGGTAAAATTATCTTCTTCTTGTTTTTTTAATTCTTTTTCATCTACAATTGTTGCTGCTGCCTCTTTATACGTTTTGGCCATTTCAAAAATTGTTTCTGACATATTATTTAATTTATAAATAGCTTCTTTATTTTCTTCTAAGGTTCTACCTGTAGTAGCAGGTAATAGTTTTGTATTTCCATATAAATCTTCTATCGTAATCTTAATGCTTTTTGGTACAGCAAGTAAGCCTAAAGAAGCAATTAAAATTTCTTGAAATGCAATAATAGAAGTTATATTTCCATTGCTCACATAAGAAAGTAGTATATTTCCCAAAATAAAACCTACAATAACCCCTATTTTTCCCAAACGATGAAATAAACCTGCTATCATACCAGATAAGGCATACGTTGCTATAATATTAGGCTGTGCCCCGCCAATAATTCCTATTACACTACCAATGGTAACACCTGCAGTTGCACCTACTAACATTCCATTTTTCCAGCCTAAAATTAAAACAATTAAAATACATAAAATATTTCGAATAGAATAACCATAAATATTTACATTTCCTATTGCACAAACACTAATGCTAAAGGCTAAACCTGCCCCTAATACTTCTTCTATGGAATAGGCTCTATTCGTGCCAAAATTACTAAGGACTGTAATACTATTTACAAAGATTTTATAAAAAATATAGGTTGTTATACTATAAACCAAGCAAGTTAATAAATCATATACCATGACTTCTTTTCCTAATACTTGTGGTATTTGTACTAATAAACAACTTATAAATAAACGAAAGCCTAATTTTCGTTTTTCATTATTTTGTTCCTCATATTTAGGAGATTTGAGAAGAATACTAACAAAAACAAGCAATAAGGTTAATAAGATATCTAATGCTGTAGAGCCTCCAAAAGAAATGCTTGTCCCAATAATAACTAAAATACTCACAATTCCAATAGGAATGCAATTACTTAAAATAGCAACTAACATAGCAATTCCAAAAGGTGCTAGTTCACTATCTACTCCAAAACTAACAAAAGAAAGCAAAAAAGATAATAGATAAATTATTATCATTTGCTTTGTAAAACACTTTTGTAATACTTTTTTTATTTTCGATGCTTGATTTACTTCAACATCCTCACTAGAATTTTGATTTTCTTCAAAATTCCTTGCTATATTTTGAAACATCCTTTACCACCTCTTACTTTTTTCCTTCTGGGTTTTCCAATTTTTTCTTTGCTTGTTTTATTGTAGTACATTTCTGTTTCATTATTTGTCGTTTTTGGTCCTAGAATTCAAAAAGTTTTTTACAACTTGTGATATTTTTTTCTTTTTTCTTTTCTTTTTCTTTTTATTCTCTCTTTTGTTTTTTGTATTTTATCGTAAAATGAGGAAAAATACAATAGTTTCAAAGAAATTTTCTTTTCCCTCCTTGTAGAAATACAACAAGATTATGTAAGATTGCACAAATGTGTAAAATTGTGCAAAGATAAAAAAAGATTTTTAGACTTTTATGCAGGTTTATAGGTTGTATCCTTCAAAAACCTAAATCTTAATCTTATGGAGGTAAATAAAACATGAATTCTTTGCATTTTAGTAAGAAGCTTATTTGTATGTTACTTTTAATTCTTACTTTAATTGGCTTATCTTCAATTTCTGTTGC
>CANRFE010000085.1 GCA_947629805.1 uncultured Clostridia bacterium
ATAAAAAAGCAATACAATAGGAATTTTATTAATTATTTATTTACATAAAAAAAGAACAGTATACCAAAGTTATTCTGTTCTTTCTTTTTTACACAATATATTTAATTTCATTATTAGGAAAATATTTTTGCATACATTCTCTAAAAAAACTTTCCGCTTCTTGCCTTATTTCTTTTTTGTAAGTGTATTTTCCCCTTCCTCTTCCTGTCATTTTCTCCTTATCGTATAACACAGGATTATTGGGAAAAGCTTCTGTATTAATAGCATTGTGAATATAGCTGTAGGTCATAAAAATTAGTTCAAAAAAACATTCTTCTTTAACCTTTTTACTTAAATTTTCTGCTAAATATTCTATTAGTTTTTGATATTCTTCCTTCCAATTATTAACCAATACAATAGGAGCAATTAAAATTCCTACTTTATAATTTGCTTCTTTCAATTTGTTAATGGCTTCTACTCGATTTTTTAAAGGAGAGGTCCCTATTTCTATAGTTCGAATAATTTCTTGTGGATTCACACTTACTCTTACAATAATTCTTCCTTGATGTTCTAAATCTAGTATTGGCCCTACCATATCAAACTTAGTAGGAAAAGTTAAATTTCCTTTTTCTGTTTTTTGAATAAAATTTTGAATGGTCCATTCTAAATTTCCTGTAATAGTATTTTCTAAAATTAAATCACTATTACTTCCAATTTCAAAAGTCAATTCTTTTTCACTTTGATTATTTACTTTTATGATTTTTTCTAACATTTCCTCACGATTTACAAATAGCCTTAAATATGCACATTTGTTATAATTACATACTAAATAACAATACAAACACATAGCAATGCAACCAGAAGAAGTATAGGGTACTAAATAATCGGATGTCTTATGATTTGGTACAAACTTATGTGTCTTTCGAATTCCTATAATTAAATTTTGCTTCATTTTAGGAAATTCTTTATTTTCCTTTTTTCTCATTTCTTCAATATTATTATGATTTGCTATTTCTTTACAAGGAATACCTTTTTCTTGATAGCGAGCTAGCAATTTTCTTCCCAATTCATAATTTTCTATATTTTTCTCAAAAAAAACTTCTTGCGGTAAAAACATATCTTTTTCTCCTTTTTAGATAGTTTTTACGAACAAGAAGTTTTTTATACATGGTCTTTTATGACATGGGTAAAAAGTAACAAATAAGAAACCGAAAAACAAAAGCCTGCTATTACATCACTTGCATAATGAACTCCTAAATAAATACGACTAATTCCAATTAAGATAACCAAAGTAGTTAATAAAATAGTGCTAGCCCATTTGATATAAGGATTTTTTACTTTCTTATGAATGAGATAAAGAAAGAGACCATAAAAGGCCATACTTACCATAGAATGTCCAGAGGGAAAACTATAGCCACTTTCTTGTATAATGCGAAATCCTTCTGGTCTTGGTCTTTGTATAATACGCTTTAACAACTGATTGATTAAAAAAATAAGCGGTAAATTGGTAGCTATATATCTGCCTTCCTTTTTCTTCCATAACGCTATCACTGTTATAAGATAAATAGGAAGTATGGCATAGACCGAACCCAGAATTGTAATAACTTTAGCGATGGTTGTGATTGGTTCGCAAATGGCATAAGAAACAACTTGATAAATTTTGGTATCAAATTGATAAATTTCATCATCTAAAATATCTTCTAAAATAAGAAAAAATAAAATAAGCCCAAAAATTAAAATAAGCCATCTCGCATTTTTTCTAAAAAATTCTACTATTCTTTTTCCCTTTTTTTCAATTGTCTTTTCCAATGTATTTCTTTCCTTTTCTATTGTTTTTTCGCAATGAGTGCTTTTATTTTCTTTCCCTGTTCTTGAAACATTTTTTCATGTTCTGTTTGTATATTCTCCCAAAAGTCTATTTCTTTTTCTAAATCTTGTGTTTGTTTTTCTATTTGAAAACCACTATTTTGAAAATAAACAAGACTATCTAAGAATAAATTAGCATCATCTGTTTTAAAATAAATTTCTCCCTGTTCTGTTAAAAATTCCTTATATTTTTCTAATTGCCTTGTATGCGTTAATCTTTTTTTATGGTGTTTTCCTCTTGGCCATGGGTTACAAAAATTAATATAAATTCTTTCTACTTTATCTTCTTTTCCTAATATGAGAAAAATTCTTTCAATATCAAACCTAGTTAAATATACATTCTCTATTTCTTGCTTGTTTTCTTGGTAAGCCTGTTCTATGTTTCGTTTTGCAAGCCCCAACATAGCATCTACTAAGTCAATAGCTAAATAATTAATTTGTTTATTTCGTAGTGCTAGTTGTGCTATAAAGATTCCCTTTCCACACCCTAGTTCTATATGAAATGGTGCTTGTTTTTTATAGAGAGTTTTCCACTTATTTTTATATTCTTGTGGATTTGCAATATAAAATTTACTTGCTTCTAATTCTGGTCTTGCCCACGGTTTAAATCGTATTCTCATGGTTTTGTTCATCCTCTCTTAAAAATATTTTGCAAAAATATAAGGATGGCATTTCCTATTCCCTTTATAAGATTTACTAAAATATCTACTACTGTTTTTACAATAATATTTCCTTCATAAAAATTCACCAATAGTTTATGTGTTGGTGGAAAGAACCATAGTATTGTTCCTAAAATAAGGAAAATGCCTACTACTTTTAATAAGTTTAAAACACGTTGTATGGTCCATGGTTCTTTTATTTTATAACCGAAGACTTCTTAAATAATCATAATAAGCTCTTTTATAAGCATTTTTCATTTCTGCTTGTATGTTTTTTTGCTGTTGATAAGCCTCCTGTTCTACTTTTTCTTGTGTATATACCATGTTTTCTTGTTTTATTTCTTCTTGTTTTTGTTGCAGTTTTTCTTGTGTTAGCTTTTCTTGTTCTTCTTGCTCCAATTTTAAATCATATTGCCTTCTTGTTTCTTCATTACTTAAAATTTCATAGGCCTCGTTTAATTCTTGCATCTTTTTTTCTGCTTGCTTTTTTTCTTGCTCGTTTTGCAAATCTGGGTGATACTTTTTTGCTAACACACGATATGCTTTTTCAATTACTTCTTTAGAAGCATTTTTACTTACTTCTAATCTTTCATATAAATTTGACATGTTTTCCTCTTCTTTTTTCTTCTTTTGCAAATTATATCATGAAAATATAGAAAAACATAGTTTTTTTTGAAAAAACATGCTATAATACATTTAAAATTTACAACTATATGAGGAGTGATTCCATTGAAACTAACTTCAGACGAACAAACTTTAGCAGAAAACAAAGTTTTAATTTTATATATTTTGAATAAAGTAGCAAAGCCAATTTCTAATGATGCTTTACTACATTTAGTACTTTCTGTAACAGATATGAACTATTTTTACTTTCAACAATTTTTATTGGATTTATTAGAAAATGGTTATATTCTAAATTATCAAAAAGAAGAACATAATTTTTATGAAATTACAAATTCCGGAAAAGAAACTTTAGAACTTACGAAAAATCTTGTTCCTGGTATTGTAAAATTACGAGTAGATAGCAATTTCAAAAATGTAATGGAATCTTTTGAGAATGAGCATTCTATTATTGCAGAATATACTCCTCGTAGTGAGAATTATTTTGATATTTCTTGTAAAATTGTAGAACGCAACGAAACTATTTTTGAGGTAAAAACCTTTGTGGGTTCTTCTGCACAAGCTAAAGATATTGTAGAAAATTGGAAAAGTCATGCAAATGAAATTTATCCTGCTATTTTAAAAATTTTAACCAATAAAAAAAGTTAATATTTTCTTTTGTTATTTAGAAATACTTTTTAAAAATCTTTCTCCTACTAAATATTTATAATACATTCGAGAAGATAAATAACTCATTAAATCTATTTTTCCTGTTTCATATAAATATTTTCTCTTTTTTATTTTTCGTTTTACTTCTCGATATTTTGCATACTTTCCGTTTTGATTTCTTCCTAAAAACAGAAAATTATTGGTGTTTTTATAAATTCGACTTTTTTTATTTAATTTTAAACCTTCTTTTTGTAAGAATTTTTCAATTTCTTTTAAGCAATATTGTAAATATTGTTTTGATTGATGAAATAAAAGAAAATCATCCTGATACCTAACATAATATTTTATTTTTAATTTTTCTTTTATAAAATGATCCATATCATTTAAGTAAAAAATTGCCAAAACTTGGCTTGTCATATTACCGAATTCCTATTCCTTCTTGTTGGCTATCTATTATTTTAAATATTATTTCTATTGCCTCTTTATCTTTTATTTTTTTGCATAATTTTTGCTTTAATATTGTATGGTTAATACTAGCAAAAAATTTACTAATATCACACTTTAAAATATAATAACTCTTATACTTTATTTTACATTTCCTATGAAATTTATTAGCCAATTCGATTCCATATTTTGTTCCCTTTCCTTCCAGACTTGCTACATTTTCGTTAATTAAACAGGGAATTAATGCAGGATATAAAATTTGCCTACTAATTAAATGATTAATGACTTTATCTTGTATGTTTTGGCTCACAATTACTCTTTCTTTTGGCTCATATATAACAAACACATGATATTTTCCTACTTCATATTCTCTCTTTTCTAAAATATGATAGATTCTACTAATATAAATACATTTATATTCTTTATAACTTCTTACTTTCTTTTTATTTTTTGTATGAGAGCAAACTTCCTCGTAGGCTTTTATAATATTTTCCATTTTTAATAAATTCGAATATAAATTACCTTTTCTTTTCATGCTTTCTCCTGTCATAAAAAAAGTAGCCAAATCGCTACTCAAAAATAGTACTAAAATATACTCCTTTTCAATTTCTTTACTAACAAATATATTTATCTATTTTTATTTTATCGTATTTTTCCATACGAAAGGACAATAGTCTGTTTCCATATTATCTCTTATATAGTTCATAACTACATAACCACAGTTTATAGAAGCTACGGGGCGGACCGCAAGCCCATTGGTATTGGCGTTGCCATTAGAATTGAACAAATCATTACCAGTTTCTGCATTGCCGTTGTTGACAGTACCTGGACCGAAGTTGCAATTCGAGTCGTTCATGTTAACACCGGGAGAAGCCAGCCACTACAACTATGCCCTAGTATTTTCTTTGGTTACTATAGATTTTTGCCAACCTATGGAATATTTTATAATATCATCTAATTTTTCTCCAAATTTTGTATACCTTTTTAAATTAATAATTTGTTTATCATAGCATAAATTTAACAAAAAATCTAATACTTTAATTTTAGTTATTATATCATCTATATAGCTCAATTTATTTTC
>CANRFE010000086.1 GCA_947629805.1 uncultured Clostridia bacterium
ATCTTGTTACTAATTTACAATTTTCCATTTCGAATAAAGCTTGATTTTTTGCTACTCCTATTTTTATCGTATCAAAAGAATCTAAAATAATTTTATTTACTTCATTTAAAGTTCTTCCTGGAATAACAGCCGAAAAATCTTGACTACTATTGGATAAAAATTTTGATTTCCAAGCTAATCGAAAACCATCTACAGCTACTACATTTAATTTATTATTTTTTATTTCAAATAAGCATCCTGTAAAAATTGGTCTATTTTCTTCTGTACTTACTGCAAATATTGTTTTTCTAATCATATCTTTTAATGTATTTTGATCAATTTCAATGGAATTTTCTACATTAATTTGTGGAAGTTCTGGAAATTCTTCTGGATTCATAGTAGCTAATTTATATAAAGAACCTTCGCATTCAATAACTAATAAGTTATTTTCATTTAAAGAAATATGAATTTCTGTATCTGGTAGTTTTCGAATAATTTCACTAAACATGATAGCATTTACAACTGTTGCACCTTGTTCTTTAATATCTGCATCAATAATGTATTCTATTCCTATTTCTAAATCATAAGTGGTTAATTTTACTTCGTTGTCATTTGTTTGAATTAATATTCCTTCTAAGATAGGCATTGTTGTTTTAGAAGCAACTGCTTTTGTTACGGAATTAATAGCTTTCAAGATTTTTTCTTTTTCACAAACAATATTCATTTTTCATGCAACTCCTTTTTCTATAATAAATAATTTTAGTAGTAGTAGTAATAGGTATTGTGGATTTTGTGGAAAACTATGTGAATTGTTTATTTCCCTTACCTTTTTCCTGTTGATAATAGAGTGGATAAAAAACTAATTTATAAACATTTAAAATTTTCAAAAGGGAAAAACTAAATTATAAACAAGTTATATACACAAAATTCACATTTTCTTGTGGAAAGCAATTAAGCTATTCCGTAAGAAGAAGACCATGTTTTCTTTCCAAACAATTCTTTTCCAAACAGTTTTTTTTAGAAAATTTATCTTTTCCATTTATTTTCTATTATTGATCTGTTAGAAGAATGTTTTTCACACTTTCCACAATTAATTTTGTATTTTTGTTTTCTTTCATTTCTTTTTCAATTTTATTGCAAGCATGCATAACGGTTGTATGGTCTCGATTACCAAAATCTTTTCCGATTTGTGGTAAAGAAAGCTGAGGAACAGTTCTACAAAGATACATAGCAATTTGTCTTGGAAAAACAATATCATTAGATCTTTTATTTCCTGCAATTTCTTTTGCATCGATATTAAAATATTTTGCTACAGTTTCTTGAATAAATTGAGAAGAAATGACTTTATCTTTTGAAGAAACAATTTCATTAATAGCCCATTCTGCCATTTCCATTGTAATAGGACTATTCATTAAAGATGCTCTAGCAATTAATTTATTTAATGCTCCTTCTAGTTCTCGAATGTTCGTATCAATACGGTTAGCAATATTGGCTAAAATGTCATCTTCTATGATAATATTATCTAGTTGTGCTTTCTTTCGTAAAATAGCTAAACGGGTTTCATAATCTGCGTTTGAAATATCTGCAATAAGGCCCCACTCAAATCTAGATTTTAATCTATCTTCTAATAAATTAATATCTTTTGGAGGTCTGTCACTAGAAATAATGACTTGCTTACCACTTTCATGAAGTGTATTAAAAGTATGAAAAAATTCTTCTTGCACTCTTTCTTTTCCAGCAATAAATTGAATATCATCGATTAAAAGGACATCAATATTACGATATTTAGAGCGAAATTGTTCGTTAGTAAAATCTTTAATAGCGTTAATTAGTTGATTTGTAAATTTTTCTGAAGTAACGTATAAGATGTTAGCATTTTTATTATTTCTTAAAATTTCATTTCCAATGGCATGCATTAAATGAGTTTTCCCCAAACCTACTCCTCCGTAAATAAACAAAGGATTATAAGAAGTAGCAGGTGCTTCTGCAACAGCAAGGGCTGCAGCATGAGCAAAACGGTTATTATTTCCTACTACAAAACTTTCAAAGGTATATTTTGGATTTAAAGTAGGATTGGAAACAATATGTTTTGGATCTTCTCTATTAGGTTGTCCAGTTTCTGCTTGTTTTTGTAATTCTTCTTTGGAAAGAATAGAAACACTACATTCTTTGTTTGTTAGATAATTAAAAGTATTGACTAATAAGGAATGATAACGTGCTTCTACTGTATCTCTATTAAAAGTAGTAGAGCTTAGTAAAACAATATTACCGTTTTCAATACTTTGAATTTCCAAATCTTTAATCCAGGTTTCGTATGAAATTGGGGTTGTTTCTTCCCTTAAAAGTTCTTTTGCTTTTGTAAGAAGTTCTTCTAATTCTCTTTCTTGCATTTTCCTGAAAACTCCTTTTTCCCTATTGTTTTCTTATCATATCAAAAAAAAAGGAGGATAGTCAATACAAATAAAAAAAATAATTTAATTTAAAGGAAAGTATTGACATAAGAGACAATTTAAGGTACAATTATAAAGCTTATTAAATTAAAAAGTGTGAAATCCGTTTACGGTTTAAATAAATACAGGAGGTGCCATAAAATGAAAAGAACATTCCAACCAAAAAAGAAACAAGCGCAAAAAGAGCATGGTTACATGAAAAGAATGAAAACAAAAGCAGGAAGAAATGTATTAAAAGCAAGACGTGCAAAAGGAAGAAAAAAAATAAGTGCTTAAATAGGGAAGGCCACGTAACTATTATGTGGTCTTTTTTGTAATTTTGGTTATTATATTCCTTTTGGATAAGGGGTAATAATAGATGAGAAAAATCAATACATTAAAGAAAAACTATGAATTTAAAAGAATTTTAGAAAAGGGAAAATTTTATCGTGGAAACTATATTACCATGTATATTATACCAAATTCACAACAAGAAAATGTAATAGGAATAGCTATTAGCAAAAAATTAGCAAAAGCTGTAAAAAGAAATCGATTAAAACGTCTTATTAGAGAAAGTTATCGTTTACAAAAAGAAGAATTAAAAAAAGGATATAGAATGGTTTTTTTATGGAGTAAAAAGCAAATACAACAAATAAAATGTGAAGCTATACAACAGGATATGCATTCGTTATTTCAAAAAGCAGGAATGATAAAATGAAAAAGATAGGAGTTTATTTTATTAAAATTTATCAAAAATATATTTCTCCCATTTTTCACTTTTTAGGAATTAGGTGTAAATATTATCCAACTTGTTCGCAATATGCCATAGAAGCAATAGAAAAATATGGTTTTCTAAAAGGAAGTTTTTTAGCTAGTAAAAGAATTGTGAAATGTAATCCTTTTTCAAAGGGTGGTTATGATCCATTAAAATAAAAAAAAGAAAGAAGAGGAATTTAGATGGGATTTTTATCTGAAATTTTTGGCTACCTATTAAATTTTTTCTATGAATTATTAAATAATTATGGTGTTGCCATTATTATTTTTTCTATTTTATTAAGATTATTATTAATACCAATTACGATTAAACAACAAAAAACAATGAAGAAATCTGCTAAAATGCAAGAAAAAATGAAAGAAATTCAAACAAAATATAGAAATAATCCAGAAAGGTTAAATCAAGAGACGATAGAATTATATAAAACGGAAAAATTAAGTCCTTTTAGTGGCTGTTTTAGTGCAATTTTGCAACTTTTAATTATTCTTTCCGTATTTTGGATGGTAAGTCAACCATTAACTTATATGAAAAAAATAGATAAACAAGTATTAGAGGAATATAATCAAAAAATCATAGAAGAAAATGGGGGACAAAGAGTTGCTTATCCAGAAATAGAAATCATTTCAAAAATAGAGCAAGAATATCAAGATGTTAGTACAAAATTAGAAACAGAAGATGTGGAAAATAGGGAAGAATTAGAAAAGCAAAAAGCAGAATATGAAAAAATGCGCATCAACATGGGATTTTTAGGATTGGATTTAAGCAAAGTACCAACATCAAATTTACAAGATTGGAAGGTCTATGTAATTCCTGGATTATATGTTCTTACTTCTTTTATTTCTATTAAAATTACAACTAATGCACAGAAAAAGGCAATGCAGAAAAAAGAAGAAGAAAAAGAAAATTCCGACGATATGTTGGAAAGTATGCAACAAATGAATAATTCTATGTTATATATGATGCCAATTATGTCTATTTCTATTGCTGTTATTGCACCACTTGGTCTTGCTTTATATTGGTTAGTAAGTAACATTTTAATGATTATAGAAAGATTGATTATTAATAAATTTATTGGATCTAAGGAGGAAGAAGAAAATGCTTAAAACCATTATTTCCGAAGGAAAAACAACACAAGAAGCAATCGAAAAGGGTTTAAAAGAATTAAACGTATCCAAAGATAAAGTAGATATTAAAGTATTGGAAAATGAAAATAAAAAAAGTTTCTTTAGTATTTTAACACCTAGAATCGTAAAAGTAGAACTAACGTTGAAAGAGAATAGTAAAGAAGAAAGAACAAAAAGAGAATATGACAATAATATAGAGGATATTCAGCAAGCAAAAAATAGAGTAGAAGAATTTTTAAACAATTGGTTAAAACAAGTAGAAGAAAGTTTGAATTATACAATTAAAATAGAAGATTATACCATATTCGTAGATATTACAGGACAAGCAGCAGGCCTACTTATTGGATATAGAGGAGAAACACTAAATGCAATGCAAACTATTTTATCTGCCATTGCAAATCGTAATTTTAATAATAAAATAAAGTTAATTTTAGATGTAGAAAATTATCGTGAAAAAAGAGCAAAAGTTTTAGAGGAATTAGCAGAAAAAGTATCTAAAACCGTCTTAAAAAATAATAAACCTATTACATTAGAACCTATGTCGGCGTATGAAAGAAAAATTATTCATACAAAATTACAAGATAATACAAAAGTAGAAACCTATAGTATAGGGGAAGGCGATAACAGAAGAGTAGTTATTGCAAAAATAAAAAATAAATAAAAATCGGAAGTCAAAGTGAAGATTTTAGTTTAAAATGAGTGATTAAGCTGATGTCTAACTTTGACTTTTTTTAGAAATTAGGAATAAAGAAAGGAAGAAAAAATGGAAACAATTGCAGCAATTTCTACAGCAATGGGGAATAGTGGAATTGGTATTATTCGTATGAGTGGAAAAGAAACTTTTTCTATTCTTCAAAAAATATTTCGAAATAAGGAAGGAAAAGAAATTAAAATAGACCAAATAAAAGGGTATACTATGCAATACGGTTATATTATGGATAATAAAACACAAAAA
>CANRFE010000087.1 GCA_947629805.1 uncultured Clostridia bacterium
TTGCATTTATATCTAAATTCATATAATGTGCTGTATGGTACAAACTAATTTTGTTGATATATTCCAAATTATTTTTTAATGTTGTTTTATTAAATGAGTCGTTTTAATATGTATATAACTCATTCTAGACAAAAATTGCAAGAAGAAACTGATATAATCATTTCTCCTTGCATATTATAAATTACATTATAATTAAAAATATCATTATATAATTTTTTATGTATCTTATCTTTCAATAAATCATATTTTACTGATAGATTGGAATAATGCTCTACTTATAAAATTTAATCTTCGTCTTGCCAAACTAATATTGGGTATCCATGATTTTTACCCTTTGTATCGGCTTTATAGTCGGTTCCTAAACTTTTTACTCTATTTTTAATATCTTCTTTATTTTCATATACTGTTACACCGCCAGAAGAGTCTGTTCTATCATCTTGACCTATAGCATTTGCTCCATTACTACACCAACAATAGCAATTTTCTATTTTCACAATAGTATCAGCATACCCTGCGATACTTCCATTTCTTAAAGTATCTTCCCTATCTATCTCTATCTTAGTTTCTCCTATATTATAACAATTGTGTATTTCTCCTCTCCCTTCACACTGTGCACAAATTCCAGCAGATACTGGCCAAGTTTCAGTATTTTTTTGTTTCAAAGTTATACTACCTATATTATAGCATGAAGTTATATTACCAGCACCATTTGTTATACCAGATGCTCTTGAGTTTTGTCCTTCTGCATTGTTCATAATATTGCCTACATTATAACAACACTCTATTATAGCACCAGGATTACATGACCCCACAATGCCACAAACCAAACTGTACAAAGTTATAGTATTTATTGATATATTGCCAGTGTTATAACATTTACTAATTTTTGACCCTTCATTTGCAAAACCTACTATTCCACCTATTACTCTGATTCCCGTGTTTATACTGACATTAACATCTACATTGCTATAGCACTTTTCTATAGTTCCACTATTTACTCCTACAAGAAAACCTATACCAACGTTAATTCTTTCTGTTGTTTCTGCCTCTTTTATTACCATTCCACCTGATTCTATTCCTATGTTTTTTATTGTTCCTGCATTATAGCCAAATAAACCTTGATTATCTTCTTTCATATTTAAATACAAATTATTTATCTTATGATTATCTCCATCAAATATCCCTGTAAATGCATGTTCAACATTATTACCTATTGGTATCCACGTATTATTATCGCTTCCCTGTAAATCTATGTCTTCTATTAAATATACTATATTATAATTAAAAGAACCACTATTAACTAAGTCTCTAAAGTCTTCTATTGTGCCTACATTTTCTTTTCCTTGAAATTTATTTTCTTTTGTCTCTTTTCTCATTACTAGATAATAATTATTATTCATTGCTAAAATTCCCAATTCTTCTAGCCACTCTTTTTCTTCTTTGCTTACTTTTTCTGAATTATACACTAATTTTCCATTTTCTATTGCTAATTTATCATTATATTTACTTTTTTCTCCCGTTACTCCTTCTATCGTTCCAAATTTTGTACTGCTAGAATTCTCTGAGTTTTCATTTTTTAATTCATCCCCTATGTATATTATTTGCATTTTATCTTCTATGCTTTTTATATCTGTAACAAATACTGCCTTTTTTGCATTTTTTATTATACTATTATCTCCAATAATTGCATCAATTGATATTCCTGCTAAAATTAATAGCACTACTATTGTTACTACAAGCGCTATTAGAGTAATACCTTCGTGTTTCATTCCTTTTTTCATTTGTTTTTTCCTCCCTAAAATTTTATTTTAAGCACAATAAAAGGACAGGCTATTTTTTATAAATAGTCCATCCTTTAATTTATTTACATTGTTTTTATATATGTTAATTTTTGTTATTTTAATTCCATTTATTGGATAATTGCAGTTGTGTGTGTGTGTGTGTGTGTGTTAGAGCCACACGGCTTTCAGAATTTAATCTATTTTTCATTTGTTTTTCTCCTTTTACTTTTTCATTCTAAGCTAATTTTTTACAATTGTCAATGCTTTTTACTAAATTTTTCTGCCATCATCTGATTCATTTATGATAATGTCTTAATAATTCAAATGAGAAAGGTTGAATTAACAATGAAAGAAGAATTTAAATACAATATTATTAAAAAATTAATAGAAACTAATGGCAACAAGAAAAGAGCTGCTATTAAACTCGATTGCACCGTTAGACATATAGATAGATTGATCGCTGGTTACAAACAAAAAGGTAAAGCATATTTCGTACACGGTAATCGTGGTAGACTTCCTTCTCATGCTTTATCTGAAGAACAAAAAACTCAAATCGAACAACTTTACTTAAATAAATATTGGGACTGTAATTACACTGTTTTCTCTGAGTTCTTAGCTGATAGAGAAAATATATTTCTTTCCGTAGATGAGGTTAGAGTAATTTTCAGAGATAAATATATATTATCTCCTAGGTCTCATAAATCTACTAGAAAACGTTTACGAGACCAATTAATTGCTGAACAACAAAAAGTTAACTCTATTGCCCAAAAAGAAAAAATACAAGCTAATATTATCGCTGTTGAAGATGCTCACCCTAGACAACCTAGATGCCAATATTTCGGTGAGGAAATTCAAATAGATGCTTGCATTCATTTATGGTTTGGCAATTCTAAAACTGCTTTACATGCTGCCATCGATGATGCTACTGGTAATCTCCTTGCTCTTTTCTTTGACAAACAAGAAACTCTATATGGTTATTACAATATTTCTAAACAAATATTAATGCATTATGGTATCCCTTACAAATTTAAAACTGATAAGAGAACGGTTTTTGAATACAAAAAGAAAGGCTCTTCTCTGCTAGAAGAAGATACCTTTACTCAATTCGCTTATGCCTGTTCCCAATTAGGCATTAAACTTGAAACGAGCTCTGTCCCTGAATTTAAACCTCGTATTGAAAGGGCTTTTCAAACCTTACAACAGCGACTTCCTCAAGAACTTAGATTAGCTAACATCACAACCATTGAAGAAGCCAATAAATTCTTAGCAGAATACATAAACAAATTCAATAAACAGTTTGCTCTATGCATTAATCATAACAAATCTGTATTCGAAAAGCAACCAGATGAGAAAAAAATTAATTTAATATTAGCAGTTTTAACAAAACGAATTATTGATAGAGGTCATTCAATTAAATTTAATAACAAGTATTACAGATTAGTAAATCGTAACAATACACCTATTTTCTTTAATCATGGAACAACATGTATTGTTATTAAATCTTTTGATAATCAACTTTATGCTACAGTAAATGATAGTATATTTGCACTTGAAGAAATACCAGAAGTACAAGCAATTTCAGAAAATTTTGATGATATTGTTGAAACTAAGCCTAAAGAAATATATATACCACCTATGAATCATCCTTGGAGACAAAAACATTTTGAAAGCTTTATTGAAAAACAAGAACATCGCTTAGAAAATGTTTCTTAATTTAAAAATTAAGCACTAATTCATTAAAAATTAGTGCTAATGTTTAAAAAAATTTGAGACATTTTCAAAAATGATTGACATGCTTTTTACTAAATTTTTCTGCCATCATTTTTAGAAATTACTGCTTCTTACATATAAGAATTACAGAAAAAGAGAGTACTAAAAATAGTAACTCTCTTTTTAAATAGCAATGCCCTACCAGATTTAGTTATTAAAAACACTTTATTACATGCCATATTCTAAGTGTATTCCCCAAAAATATAGTATAACTAGCACAAGTGCTGCAAGAATTGCAAGTATTACCGCGGTTTTTCCTATAATATAAATAGTAATTATAATTCTATTAAAAATTTTCATAAACTTCTTTGCGCTTTTATTGTCTTCATTAAATTTTTCTATATTTGCACCGTATTTTTCTTGTTCTTCTTGCTCTTTTTCCCTACTCCATTTTTCTAGTTCTTCCCAGTCCTTTTTATTTTCCATTATAATTTTCTCCTATGAATAATTTGTATTAATTTTTCGCATTTTTGTATACTTATATTTTGTACATTTATATTTTCTAATATTTTAGCATGAAAATTTTAAACAACTTTAGGCGTTTTTCCAAAATGCTTCATAACCACGGTATGCTTCATATAAGTCTAATTTGCTAGTTACTTCATAAGGTGAATGCATAGAAAGAACAGGCACTCCACAGTCAATAACATCCATTCCTTTATTTGCAAGAATATATGCAATTGTTCCGCCACCACCTACATCTACTTTTCCCAATTCTGCAATTTGATAACGTACATTATTATCCTCAAAAATTCTTCTTACCTCTGCTACAAATTCTGCATTTGCATCAGATGCTCCCGTTTTTCCCCTTGCTCCTGTATATTTATTAAGGCCTATTCCTCTGCCTAAATAAGAAGCATTATTTCTTTCTGAAACATTTGCATAAATTGGGTCTAAGCCTGCATCTACGTCTGCTGAAAGCATTTTTGAATGAATAAATACTTCTTCTAATAAATTAGGTTTGTTTACCCCTAGTTTATTTAATATTTCAGAAATAAATGTATCAAATACATGTGATTCCATTCCTGTATTTCCCATACTTCCTATTTCTTCTTTATCTGCTAAAATACATACCGCTGTTTTTTGTGGGGCATGAATATTCATTAATGCAGTAAGTGAAGTATAAACACAAATTTTATCATCTTGGCCATAGCCTGCAACCATGCTACCATCAAAGCCCATGGTTCTACATGGCATTGCAGGAACTAATTCTAATTCTGAACTAAGCAAGTCTTTTTCTGTAATACCATATTTTTGGTTTAAAATATTTAAAACATTTAATTTTACTTTTTCTGAAACATCTGCATCAAATGGAATACTACCAATTAATAAATTTAAGTCTTCTCCGTCTATTGCTTCTGCTAGCTTTTTCTTCATTTGGTCTTGGGCTAAATGTGGCAATAAATCTGTAATTGTGAAAATTGGGTCATTTATATCTTCCCCAATATTAACAGTAATTTTTTCACCATTTGTTTTAACAATTACACCATGAATAGCAAGGGGAATTGTTGTCCATTGATATTTTTTTATTCCACCATAATAATGTGTTTTAAAATATGCAAATTCACTATCCTCATAAAGT
>CANRFE010000088.1 GCA_947629805.1 uncultured Clostridia bacterium
AGCGCTACTAATGTTATACCTTTGTTGTTTCTCATGTTTCTTTTCCTCCTTATTTTTCCTTAGTTTCTCCTCGTTTTATTCTTTTATTCTTAATGTATTATGTTTATAAGTTGTTATTATTTTGTGTCTTCATTTTATCCTTTCTTTACTTCTTTGTCAAGAATTTTAAGAAAAAGATATCTTTTATTTGCAAATTTGCTACTGATTTATTTATTGAAAGGTCGCTATTTCAGAAAAATTATTCCATAAAAAAACAGACCATTTTATTTGGTCTGTTTTTAGTATGTGTTATACTTGTTCTTTCACATACTTTTTGTACGCCTCACAACTAGTGGCGCATACACTTTTCAGGATTCCATTGACCCGGCATCCTTTGCAGATAACGGTCTGCTTCGTGTTTTTTTTCATAGGGCACTCGAACTTCTGTGAAAACATTTATTTTTTCCTCCTGAAAGAATAGTATTGGTTTCGCCTTGGCGAAATCTATACTATTATTATAGCATACTTTTCGTTTTATTGCAAATTTAAAACTCTACTTTCTTTAATTTATACTCATTTTCAATAATTGTTTGGATAATTTGCACACTTTTTTCTAAATTGTTATTTTTGATTACATAATCATACATTCCTATTCTAGATTCTTCATAATCAAAACGATTTAATCTTAAGGTAATTTCTTTTCTGCTTGGTTTATCAATTCTTTTTTCTAGTCTTTTCATTAATACTTCTTTCGGTACTCTTAAAAAAATAGTAATCACTTTCGTATCTTCTTTTAAGATTTGAAGTAAATTTTCTACTCCGTTTACATCAATATCTTTTACTATTATTTTTCCACTTTGAATCTTTTCGTTCATTAATTTTCTAGAAGTTCCATAATAGTGCTCGTGGTGTACATTATATTCATACAATTCTTTTTCTTCTATCATTCTTTCAAATTCTTCTGTTGTTACAAAATTATAGGTTTGTCCAGGTACATCTCCTGGGCGCATAGGTCTATCTGTATAGGATGGTAAAGATACCACATTTTCCATTCTTTTAATTAACTCTTTTTTTATAGTATCTTTTCCTGCTCCTGATACTCCCGATAACAATACTAACATTTTTTTCTTCCTTTTTCTTTTATTGTTCTATTTTTACTTTTCCTTCTGCTATTTCATTAGCTGCTACTGTAACAGGCGCTTCTTCGTCTACCTCTGTTAATTTTTCACTTCCATTTGCAATTTGCCTTGCTCTTTTTGCTGTTGCAATAACTAATCTAAATTTATTATCTCCTGTTTTTTGCAACAATTCAGCTGTGGTTGGTTTTACCATCATAACTTTTTTCCTCCTTACCTTTTATTCTTCTATTTCTTCCTCTTTTTCTAATCTTCCTGCTACTGTTTCTGGTTGTACAGAAGATAAAATAACATGACCAGAATCCATAATAAGCACCGCTCTTGTTCTTCTTCCATAAGTTGCATCTACTGCATTTCCATTTTCTTTTGCCTCTTGTACCATTCTTTTTATAGGCGCCGATTCTGGACTAACAATAGCAATAATACGACTAGCTGATACAATATTTCCAAATCCAATATTAATAAATTGCATAATCCTTCCTCCTTATTCTATATTTTGTACTTGTTCACGAATGTCTTCTAATTCGGTTTTACTTTCCACAACTAAGTTCGTAATCTCTAAGCTTCCTGATTTAGAACCTATCGTATTTACTTCTCGATTCATTTCTTGTATTAAAAAATCTATTTTTTTCCCAATAGGTCTTGTTTCTTCTAGCATATTACGAAATTGCTGAATATGACTTCTTAATCTAGTAATTTCTTCTTCAATGGAAGATTTATCTGCATAGAAAACTACTTCCATAGAAAGCCTTGCTGGATCAACAATATCTGTTTTTAACAATTCTTTTATTCTTTGCTCTAATTTTACTATATATTCTTCTACAAGTCCAGTAGAATATGCAGAAATTTTCTCAATTTCTGCTTCTACCTGTTGAATTCTTTTTAATAAATCTTCTTTTATTTTCTTTCCTTCTTGTTCGCGCATTAATACAAAATGCTCTATTGCCTCTTGCACACATTCTAATAATTCGCGTTCCATTACCTCTTCCTCTTCTTCTTGTGTCTCTTTTAATGTTAAAACCTCTGGTAACTTTGTTATTTCGGTAACAGGAAGATTCAAACTCAAGTTGTTTTCTTGTGCTAATTTTTGAAATTGTTGCATATATTCTTTTACTAACTCTTGGTTCACAATCACTTGTTTTCCTTTTTCACTATAGTTTTCAAAAGAAATAAAAACATCCACTTTTCCTCTTGCAATATGACTACTTATTTCTTTTTTTATTTTATCTTCCATATAACTAAAGCTTCGAGGAAGTTTTATGGTAATATCATTATATTTATGATTTACTGATTTTATTTCTACTGTATAAATTCGATTCTCTTTTTCTAACTTTGCTCTGCCAAAGCCCGTCATACTCTTCATTTTTTTCTCCTACTTTTCTATAATTTTACGTATATCACTTTTTAAGACTTTTTTTACCATTTTATAATAAATAACAATAGATTTTCCCACATAATAAATAGCAAATACTATTGCAATAGCATTTAGAATTGCACTAAATTTTGTAGGGTAATACATACCAATATAAATGGTCATTAAAGTAGTAATTGCTAATGCTAAACTTTCTATTCCATAAATGGTAAATTCTGTACTATCTTTTTTGTAAGCTTTTTCAAAAACAATTATCGTAATACCAATGGTAATCATACTAAATACTTGTAAATCTTTCAAAAAAGTTTCTGGCTTTATATTGTACATTCCTAAATTGATAAAAAGGAAATATAAAACAACTACTACTGCTAAAATAAGATTAGGAAATATTTTTCTATTAATTTTCTTTTTTCTTTCTTCTGGTATGGCTTTTTGTCTTTTTATTTCCTCTTGTATTTTTTCTAATTGTCCTTTTGAAACGATTAACTCTTTTGTTTCTTGTTTTTTTGTATTCGTTTCCTTTTTTGTTTCCTTCTTTTCTATCGATTCTTTTTCTTTTTTTTCTTCTTTTGCATGGCTTTTCCCTGTTTTTTCTTTCTTCGGCTTTTCTTCTGCTTTGGGTTTTGTTTCCTTTTTAGGTTTTCCTGCTTTTTTTGGTTTTGTTTCTTTTTCTGTGGTCGTTTTGCTTTTGGTTTTTTCCTTTGGTTTGCTATGCTTTGGTTGGGCTTTTGTTTTAGGCGTTACTTTTTTTACGTTTTTTTCTTCTTCTAATTTTTCTTCTTCTCTTCTTCTATTTTCCTCTTGTGCAATTTCTTCTACTTTTTCTAATAATTCTTGAATTCTTTCCCCACTCGTTTTTTCTGCTTCTTTTTTTCTTGGCAATTGTATACTCACCCTTTCTTATTTTCTTCTTCTAATTCATAGAAAATATTACTTACCATTGTAATTGGCGCTGTTTCACATCTTAAAATTCGTTTTCCCAACGTTACAACGAAAGCACCATTCTGTTCTAAGAGTTCTACTTCCTGTTTTTCCATTCCACCTTCTGGACCAATTAAAATACCAATTCGATAAGTATCCTTTTTTGGTAGACTTTGTAATACTTCCTTCAAGCTTTTCTTGGTTTCTTCTTCATAAGCAACCAGAAAACTATCATATTTTTTAATGCTTGTAATAATTTCTTGGCATTTCCTTTTATTCTCTACTTTTGGTATTTTGTCTCTTTTACTTTGTTTTGCAGCTGTTTCTGCTACTTTTTGCCAACGTTCTATTTTTTTATTTGCTTCTTTTGGTTCTAACTTCACAATACATCTTTGCATTTGCACAGGAATAATTTTATTTACTCCTATTTCTGTTGTTTTTTGAATAATAAACTCCATTTTATCTGCTTTTGGCAACCCTTGAAATAAATCAATGTGTACATTAGATTCTGTACTATCTTCTATTTTTTGAACAATCTCTACTATTACCTTTTCTTTTTCTATTTCTGTAATTTTGGTTAAATAATTTTCTAAGGTTTCTTTATTTCCCACTTGAATAAATTCTCCTGGTTTCATACGTAAAACTTGTGAAATATGTTTTACCTCTTCTCCTAGTATGGTAATATGAGAGTCTTTTATTTGCTTTGTTTCTACAAAAACTTTTTGCATTGTCTTTTTCCTTTATTTTTTCTGTTATTATATCATATTTCTTTTTTTATGCAAATAGTTCCGTAAAAAAAGAATTGGACTTTACTCTCCAATTCTCTTTTCCTATTTTTTATCCAAAAATTCCTTTTTTCTTTACTGGTGGTTGCTCGTTCATTGTTTTGGCAAGTTGTAAAAGTAGGTCTTTCTGTTCTTTGCTTAAACGTTTTGGTACTTGTACTTGCACAGTAAAAACATAATCGCCTTGGTAATTTCCATTTACACTCTTAAAGCCTTTATTTCGAATCGTAAATTTTGTTCCTGTTTGCGTTCCTTCTGGAATTCGATAAGTTTCTTTGGAACCATCTACCATTGGAATTTGAAGATCTGCTCCTAAAGTTGCTTGGGTAAAGGTAATTGGTATATCGCATAATACTTTATCCCCATTTCTAGTAAATATACTATGCTTTTTCATTCTTACTATAATGTATAAATCTCCTTTTTGTCCACCTTTTTCTCCAGGTTCTCCTTCATTACGAAGTACAATAGTTTGCCCATCGTCAATTCCTGCTGGAATCTTTACTTTTATTCTTGCTTGTTTACGAATCGTTCCTTTTCCGCTTACATTCTTCACATATTTCTTTTATTACTTTTCCTGTACCATGGCAATTTGTACAAGGCCTTTGCGTTTGCATTTGCCCTAAAATGGTATGTTGTACTTGTGTAACCGTTCCTGTACCATGGCAGATTTGACAGGTTTCTGGGTTAGTTCCTGGTTTTGCTCCGCTTCCATGGCAATGCAAGCAGGTTTCATTTCGCGTTAGTAAAATTTCTTTTTCACAACCCAAATATGCATCTTCAAAAGTAATTTCTATACTTGCCTTTAAATCTGCTCCTTTTGTTGGACCTCTATTGGCGCGAGAATTTCTAGAACCAAAACCTCCTCCAAAAAAGGAAGAAAAAATATCCCCTAAATCGCCAAAGTCGTCAAAACCAGAAGTAGTATAAGAATAATAAC
>CANRFE010000089.1 GCA_947629805.1 uncultured Clostridia bacterium
GAAAAATTTGCAAAGAAACAGAAAGAAAAATTAGAAAAAGAACTTGAAAAAGTTTCCTAAAATTTAGCCCTAAAAAAACTAAATTTTTAGGGCTAATGTTTAAAAAATTTTGGGACATTTTCAAAAATCATTGACATCCTTTTTCTCGATACTTTTGACAAAATTTTGCTTTCTTCTTCTTTTTTCAGCATTGAAAAGTTGTAAAAAAAAAAGACGTGTTATTAAGAAAACACATCTTTACTTTTAATTTACTTCATTCATTTTGATGTCTCTTACATGGTCTATTTTTTCCCATTTTGTATTTCTTACAAATAAGCACTTAAAATTGATTAACAACCATGTTCCTAAAAATAATGGATAAAAGAGTAAGCCTTTTATCATTGGTCTAATTGGCTTTTTATCTAATATCATAATTAGCAATGCAGTTAAAATTGGCAAAACAAAAGTTGGAATTAAATAGCGTAAGGAATTAAGTACTAATTCATCCATTGTCATACCTTTTGCAACATACATAATAATATTAAGGAATAATAAAACCAGAGTAACGATAAACATAGGTATACTACCTAAAATATATAATAAACCATCAAA
The DNA here is from genome assembly GCA_947629805.1 of uncultured Clostridia bacterium. Taxonomy (GTDB): domain Bacteria; phylum Bacillota; class Clostridia; order TANB77; family CAG-508; genus UMGS1663. The sequence continues at coordinate 592 of CANRFE010000089.1, forward strand.
ATTCATTAAGGTTTTTCTTTCCTTAACCGCTAATGCTAAAAGCCCTGTATATTCCTTCATACATTGAATATGTCCTACTGTCCACCTCGTTCTTTGTGACCAAGATTGTTTAAAATCTGTTGGTTGTTCATCATAAACAATGGCATCTGTTGCCCAACCCAATTTTCTTCCTTCTATAATATTTTTTAAGGAAAATTCAATATCTTCTGTTAATGTTTTTGTATTCCATCCGGTTGGTTTTATAATATCAAATCGAACCATAAAACCAGTTCCATTTAATAAAGGGGATAAACCTAAATTATATCTAGCTAAATGATAAAAACGATTCATGGTCCAATAAAAAATTGCATAACCCGCTGTAATCCAATTATCTGTTGGGTTCTTAATATCGCGATACCCTTGCACAACATTTTCCCCTTGGCATAGTTTTTTATTCATTGCCTTTAAGAAATTCGTATCTACAATATTATCTGCATCAAAAACACAAAATGCATCATAAGGAGCATCTTCTTCTATTTTTTTATTAAGAAACCATTGTAATGCATAACCTTTTGTTTTTTTTGCCTCATCAAACCTCTCATATACAAGAGCACCTGCTTCTTTTGCAATTTTAGCTGTATTATCTGTACAATTGTCTGCTATTACATAAATATCATATAACTCTCTTGGATAATTCTGTTTTTCCAAACTTTCTATTAAGTTTTTTACAACTGTTGCTTCATTATGAGCAGGTATAATTGCCATAAAACGATGTTGCTTTTCTTCTATTATTGGTTTATCTTTTAATTTTACAAGTGAACATATACTAACTACTAATTGGTATAGCCAAAATGCTGTTACCAACCATACTAATGCTTGTTGTAATAGATATAAATATTCCATTTCTTCTCCTTGTCTTTCTATTTATTCTATTTTTATGCCATACCTATTATACTATTTTCCTTTTATTTTTGCAACTTTTTGTCCAATTTTTCATAGAATCTTAATATTTTTTTTAATTTGGATTGCTTTTTATGTCTTTTTTTTGTAAAATAAAAAAAAGGAGGATAAAGGGATGGAAAAGAAAAGTAATGCTGGTTTTATCTTAGGAATTATTAGTTTATTTGCTTGGCTTTTACCACTTGCTGGGTACCCTATTTCTATTGTAGGCCTTGTTCTTTCTATAAAAGCTAAGAAAAATCCAGAAAACAAAACTGCTTTAGCAGGAATTATTTTAAGCATTATTGGATTAGTCCTAACTGCTATTAACTCTTTTCTTGGAGTTTTAATTGGAATTTCTGGTACTATATAAGCCAAAAGAAAAAGCTTATGAATTTTTTCATAAGCTTTTTTCTTTTGGAATCGAATTATCCTTCTTCTTTATTTGCTTCTAATTCTTTCATACTTAAATTAATTCTGCCTTGATGGTCAATATCGGTTACTTTTACAGTTATTTCGTCTCCAACAGATAAAACATCTTCTACTTTTTCTACATGTTTACTTGAAATTTTAGAAATATGAAGTAGTCCTTCTTTTCCTGCTCCTAAATCTACAAAAGCTCCAAAGCTTGCAATTCTTGTAACAATTCCATCATAAATATTCCCTGCTTCAATTTCTCTTGTAATATCTTCAATCATTTTCTTTGCTTTTTCTGCATCTTGTCCTTCTACCGCATAAATGCATACGCTTCCATCTTCTTCAATGTCAATTTTTACCCCTTTTGCTTCTTCAATAATTTTGTTAATCATTTTTCCGCCAGGTCCAATGACATCTTTAATTTTATCTACTGGAATATGCATTGTCGTAATTCTTGGTGCATATTTTGAAATATCGGCTCTTGGCTCAGATAAAACTGGTAACATGATATTATCTAAAATATAATCCCTTGCTACTTTTGTTCTTTCAAATGCTTCTTTAATAATATCATAGGTCAAACCATCACATTTAATATCTACTTGAATTGCAGTAATTCCTTCTTTCGTTCCTCCTACCTTAAAGTCCATGTCTCCGAAAAAATCTTCAATTCCTTGAATATCGGTAAGCATAATATAATCGTTTGGATCCTCTTTACTTGTAATTAATCCAGTAGAAATACCTGCAACTGGTCTTTTAATAGGAACACCTGCATCCATTAAAGCAAGAGTACTTCCACAAATACTTGCTTGCGAAGTAGAACCATTTGAAGATAAAATTTCTGATACCACACGACTTGTGTAAGGGAACTCCTCTTCTGATGGAATAACAGGAACTAAAGCCTTTTCTGCTAGAGCACCATGTCCAATTTCTCTTCTTCCTGGACCTCTAGATGGTCTTGCTTCTCCCACGGAATAAGATGGGAAATTATATTGATGCATATATCTTTTGCCAGTTTCTTCGTCTACTCCATCTAATAATTGTTCTTCACTCTTCATTCCTAAAGTTACAATACCATGTACTCTTGGAAGAACACTTACTTCACAAGAAAGTGGTCTTATTTCGTCAATTTTTCTTCCATCTGGACGTTTATGTTCTTTTAATATCATTTCCCTAACACATGCTTTTTCTAAGTCATGAATACTATCTGCAATATGACGTTTGTCTTCTTCGGTCTTCTCTTCTCCATATTTTTCTAGGTAGTAATTTTGAATATCTTCTGTTAATTTTTCCATATTGGCATCACGAGTTTCTTTGTCTTGTGCCTGCACCTCTTGATACATTCTTTCTTTAAACTCTTTTTCTATTTCTTCATAAATTTCTGGATTGACTGCAAAAGATTCGTATGTAAATTTCTCTTTTCCACAATCTTTTTGAATGTCTGAAATAAAATTACAAAGTTTTTTAATTTCTACATGAGCTGCTTTAATAGCTTCTAACATGGTATCATTTGGTATTTCATCAGCTCCTGCTTCAATCATTGTAATTTTTTCTTGCGTTGCTGCAACGGTTAAGGTTAACCTTGATTTTTCCCTTTGTTCTACCGTTGGGTTAATAATAATTTCTCCCTCTACATAACCTACATTGACTGCTGCTGTTGGTCCTCCGAATGGAATATCCGATATAGCAAGAGCTGCTGCAGAACCGATCATAGCGCACACTTCTGGGCTATTGTCTTGCTCTACTGATAAAACCGTAGCTACCACACATACATCATTTCTAAAATCTTTTGGAAATAATGGACGAAGTGATCTGTCAATTGCTCTAGATGTTAAAATAGCTTTGTCTGCTGGTTTTCCCTCTCTTTTCATAAAACTTCCTGGTATTTTTCCTACTGCATACAATTTTTCCTCATAATCTACCGATAGTGGGAAAAAATCAATCCCTTCTCTTGGTTCTTTAGAAGCCGTAACATTAACCATAACAACTGTATCTCCATAACGAACCATAACACTTCCATTGGCAAGTTCCGCAATTTTTCCTGTTTCAATGGTTAACTTTCTTCCTGCAAGTTCTGTTGTGTATGTTTTAAACATAACTATTTCTCCTTTTCTGGCTTTTAGCCTATTATATTTATTTTACGAATACTTGTCCTTAGTGTAACCTCTCCAATATATTTTTTTCTAAAAATACATTGCACAAGCTACTAGCTAATTTCAAGTATTACGATAAAATAGCAAGTTGTAAAAAAAGGACGTTTTACTTAAAACCTTAGCAAAACGTCCTGCTTCTTTTTTATTTTCTTAATCCTAATTTTTCAACGATATCACGATATCTTTGAACATCTTTCTCACTTAAATATTTAAGTAAACTACGTCTTGCTCCTACCATTTTTAGAAGACCTCTTCTAGAATGGTTATCTTTTTCATGTACTTTTAAGTGTTCTGTTAATTCATTAATTCTTTGTGTTAAAAGAGCTATTTGTACTTCTGGTGAACCAGTGTCTTTTTCGTCTCTTTTATAAGCATTAATAATTTCTTGTTTCTTTTCCTTTGTCATATACAACACCTCCTATATTTTTATTTGCCTTAAACTGAGTTTTGGATAGGTGATTTCCTAAAAAACTAAGTATAAGGTAATATGCCTATTTAGCAATACTTATAATACCACATTTGGTAATAATTTGCAAGAGTTTTTGTAAAAAATATACAAATCTTGTTAATCTTTCTTTATTTTGTATTTTTTTAGAATTCTCCTTCAAAAACAGTAGTTGCAGGTCCTGTCATAAAAACATGATTATTTTCCTCATTCCATTCAATTTCTAAATTTCCTCCTAATAATTCCACTTCTACTTTTCTTTCTGTTAAATGATTTAAAATGCTTGCTACTACAGAAGCACAAGCACCTGTTCCACATGCTAAAGTTTCTTTCGAACCTCTTTCCCATACTCTCATTTTTATATGGTGTTTATTTACTATTTCTACAAATTCCACGTTTGTTCTATTGGGAAAGCAAGCATTTTCCTCAATATACGGACCATATTTTTCTATTTCAAAATTTTGCACGTTTTTTAAGTAGGTTATAGCATGTGGATTTCCCATAGAAACGCAAGTAAATTTGAATGTTTTTTCCAAAACTTTTATTTCTAAGTTTTTTACCAATTTTTCTTCCGAAAGAACTGGTATTTTTTTTGGATCGAATATAGG
>CANRFE010000090.1 GCA_947629805.1 uncultured Clostridia bacterium
AAGTGTACATACTATTAGGTTGTTACTAAGTAATTTGGGTATGTTTATAGTAACATTTATTATAGGCTTAAAAGAAAAATCTTCTTATCAAACCAAGCAAATTCAAGCTTTAGAAGAAAATCCATTTTTAACAAAAGAAAAAATAGAACTAGCCAAATGGATTGCAAAAAAATATTTTTGTAATTTAGCAGATGCTATGAAATTAATGTTACCACCCGGTACCAAAACAACCAAAACAGAAAATAGAATGAAAGAAAAAACCAATACCTTTGTATATTTGAAAAAACAAGAAGAGGAAATAGAACAAGAAATAGAACAGAAAAAAATAAAATCCGAAAAACAAATTCGTGTTTTGCGTTTTTTAATGGAAAATGATGCTATTACAACAAGTGATTTAGAAATTTTCACAGATACCTCTAGAGCCATTCTAAAAACATTAGAAAAGAATGGTTATATTGAATTTGTAGAAAAACAAGTAGAAAGAAATCCTTTTTTACACAAAGAAATCCAAAAAAATAAGAAATTAGTCTTGAATACAGAACAACAAGAAGCATATAAAAAAATAGAACAAGCAATAGAAAAAGAACAATATAAACAATTTTTATTATTTGGAATTACTGGCTCTCGGAAAAACCGAAATTTATTTACAAACCATTGAAAAGGTAATAAACAAAGGAAAAACAAGTATTATGCTTGTACCAGAAATTTCTTTAACGCCTCAGATGGTAGAACGTTTTATGGCAAGGTTTGGAAAAGAGAAAATTGCTGTTTTACATAGCAAATTATCCATTGGAGAACGTTATGATGCTTGGCAAAAAATTGTACAAGGAAAAGTAAATATTATTATTGGGGCAAGGTCTGCTATTTTTGCACCAGTAAAAAATTTAGGCATTATTATTATGGACGAAGAACATGATGCTTCTTATCAGTCGGAAATGACTCCTAGGTATAATGCAAAAGAAATAGCAGAAAAACTAGCAATGCAATATGCGTGCCCTTTGCTTTTGGGTAGTGCTACACCAGATATGAAAACGTATTATAGGGCAGAAAATAAAGAAATAGAATTGTTAGAATTAACAAAAAGGGCCAATGCTTCGCAATTGCCTAAGGTAGAAATTATCGATTTAAGGGAAGAATTACAACAAGGAAATCATTCTATGTTAAGTAGAAAGTTACAAGAAGAAATCCAAAAAAATTTGGAAAGAAAGGAACAAACCATTCTATTTTTGAACAGAAGAGGCTATTCTACCTTTGTAATGTGTAGAGACTGTGGCTATACAGTAAAATGTAAAAACTGCAATATAACAATGACCTATCATTTAAAGCAAGATAAGCTAAAGTGTCATTACTGTGGGTATGAAGTAGAGAAAGTAACCATTTGTCCTGTGTGTAAAAGTAAAAATATTCGTTATTTTGGAACAGGAACACAAAAACTAGAACAAGAAGTACAAAGATTATTTCCTACAGCCACAACTATTCGTATGGATATTGATACCGTAAGCAAAAAAAATTCACATGAGGAAATATTACAGCATTTTAAAGAACAAGAAATTGACATATTAATAGGAACGCAAATGGTAGTAAAAGGACATCACTTTCCTAAAGTAACCTTAGTAGGGGTAATAGCAGCAGATAGTAGTTTAAATATAGAAGACTTTCGTGCCAATGAAAGGACCTTCCAAATATTAACACAAGTAGCAGGACGTGCAGGAAGAGAAAATTTAGAAGGCAGGGTTATAATTCAAACCTACAATCCAGACAATTTGGCAATAGAACAAGCAAAAAAACAAGATTATGAAGAATTTTACAAAAATGAATGGAAAATTCGAAAGCAGTTGAAATATCCGCCATTTTGCGATATAATAGAAATTGGTTTTCAAGCAAAAGACGAGCAAGAAGTTATAAAACAAGCCAAAAGAATACATAGTTACTTAAAAAATAGAATTCTTTCAGAAAAAATAGGAATTCTATTATATAGTCCAGTACCAGCGCCTATTGATAAAATAAAAAATAAATATCGTTGGCGCATCATGATTAAATGTTTATATAATGAGCAAGTAAATGCATTATTGCAAGATGCTTTTACACAAAACGAAAATAAAAAAGGAGTGACACAAACGGTTTATTACCTTTAAGTGTTTCTAAAAGAAAAACAAGGAGGGGAAAAATGGCAATTCGAAATATTAGAGAAGAAGGAGACGAAATATTAAGGAAGAAATCCAGAGAAGTAGAAAGCATAGATGACAAAATAAAAGAGTTGTTAGAGGATATGGTAGAAACAATGCATAAATATAATGGAGTTGGACTAGCTGCTGTACAAGTAGGAATCTTAAAAAGAGTTATTGTAATAGATTTATACGATGAAAAAGGTCCAATGAAATTAATTAATCCTATTATTATAAAAGAAAAAGGAGAACAAGAGGTAGAAGAAGGCTGTTTAAGTTTTCCTAATAAGTATGCTAAAATGATAAGACCAAAAGAAGTAACAATAGAAGCACTAGATGAAAATGGAAAGAAAATAAAAATCAATGCCAAAGATTTATTGGCGCAAGCGCTATGTCATGAAATTGATCACTTAAATGGGATTGTTTTTACCGATAAAATGATTCCAGGTACTTTAGAATATGTAGAACCGAAAGAAGAAACAAAATAAAAAAGGAGAAAAATAAAGATGTTTCGAATTTTATTTATGGGAACGCCCGATTTTGCAAAAGAATCTTTACAAAACTTAAAAGAAGCAAATTATGATATCATCGGAGTAGTAACCAATCCAGATAAACCAAAGGGAAGAGGCATGAACATGGTATTTTCTCCCGTGAAAGAATATGCCATGGAACAAAAGCTTCCTATTTATCAACCAGAAAAGGTAAAAAATAATGTAGAATTTTTAGAAACTATTCGAAAATTAAAGCCAGACATTATTTGTGTAGTGGCTTATGGAAAAATTTTACCAAAAGAAATTTTAGAAATACCACAATATGGCTGTATTAATGTACATGCTTCTCTCCTTCCAAAATATAGAGGGGCAGCACCTATTCAGTGGGCCGTATTGAATGGAGATAAAAAAACAGGTGTTACGACCATGTATATGGATGCAAACATGGATACAGGAGATATCATTTTAAGTAAAGAAACAGTAATTGGAGAAGAAGAAACAACAGGGGAACTTTGGGATAGACTTTCTAAAATAGGAGGAGAACTTTTAGTAGAAACTTTAAGAAAAATAGAAGAAGGAACAGCTACAAGAACGAAACAAGGAGAAAATTTTAGCTTAGCACCTATGTTAACAAAAGAAATGGCAAAAATTCATTGGGAAGAACAAACAGCAGAACAAATTCATAACTTAGTAAGAGGTTTCAACCCTATCATGGGAGCATATACTTTCCTACATGGGAAAAAGTTAAAAATTTGGAGAGTAAAGTTACGAACAGAACAAGAATTAATCAGTATTTTTCCGGAGTTAGAAGAGTATTCCTTTAAGTTACCAGAAATCATGGAAGGAACGGTTTTATTTGCAAGTGATAAAAAAGGTCTTTTTGTTAAAGCAAAAGGAGGTATTCTTGAGGTAAAAGAAATACAAGGAGAAAGTGGCAAGAGAATGCAAGCAACCGACTTTTTACGAGGAAATAGTATTTTAGCAGGAGATGTTTTAGAATAAAAAAGAATCCCACTATAAAATCATATAGTGGGATTTTTTTTTGTAAAAAATATTATCCAATTTGCACATGACGGCATCCTATAAGTTCTCCATGACAACAAAATGTTTCGGCGTTAATGGTATTATTATTACAATCACAATCTTCATTAATAAAAATGTGTTTTGCAACAATCTTACCGGAAGCGTTATTGCCGAGAATACATACTTCACGAGCGATAATGTGATTCGAATAATTATCTCCTGATACATAGAAATCTTGCCTAGTAGTAACACAGTCCGAATCGTTATTACCAGATACCAAATAATTGAGAGCTGTAATATCGCCACATATACTTGCGCTTCCACCAACTTCAATGTTTCCATCGGAAACAATAGGATAGGTATCTAAGTGTTTTGCTACCCAAATATCTCCATCTTTTATAGAAATATTCGTAGCACTTACAAGATATTGGCAGACAATGTCTCCTCCTACAACACAAATGTAGGATTTGTAGTTGGCAAAAGTAAGAGTGCCGGAAACAATAAGGCTGCCATTGGTAATATGAACATCACCTAAAATAATAAGGTCACCTGTGAAGATATAATCTTCGTTTTCCAAAGTAAAATTTTTTAAGATCCGTTCTTCTTGCATTTGCAATCCTCCTTATTCAAAAAAACTAATTTTAGTTACATGTATGAGTATAACATATACAAATGAAAAAAACAACAAAATTGAAATTTTTATGAATCCAAAAAAAATACTTGACAGAGGAGTAAAGAAAGAATAAAATGAAAATGCAAAAGAATAACAACTTATAAACATAACGTGCTAAGAATAAAAAAACAAAGTGCGGAAAAACTAAGGAAAAATAAGGAGGAAAAGAAACATGAGAAACAACAAAGGCATTACGTTAGTAGCGCTAATTATCACGATTATTATTTTAATTATTTTGGCAGGAATTAGCATTAATTTGGTATTAGGAGAAAATGGACTTTTTGGAAGAGCATGGCAGGCAAGAGAGGATTATGCAAAAGCAGAGCAAGATGAGCAAGCAACTTTTAATGCTTTATTAGCCGAAATTGATAAAATAGGACAAGGAGGAAGCTCAGGAACTACACCAGACGAACCAGTAAAAGAGCCCACTACAACAGCAGAAGCTGTAAAGCAACCACAACACACATTTAATAAAAATATACCAGTACAAGATGAATACGGTAATTCCGTAGTAATACCAGCAGGATTTCATATTGTACCAAATGGAATAGATGATGTAGAATATAAATATTCCACTAACACAGGAATACCAACAGTACAAGATGGAATCGTAATAGCAGATGAAGAAGGAAACCAATTTGTATGGATACCAGTAGGAAATATAAAAAATAAAGAAGGTG
>CANRFE010000091.1 GCA_947629805.1 uncultured Clostridia bacterium
TGTTTAGAAACCCAGTTGCTCTTTTTGCCCCTAAAAGGAAAGAAAAATCGTATTTTACTTCTACTAAAACAACATTTTGTTCCTTTGCTATAAAATAGCTTTCTATAGGCTTTTGGTTTTGCTGGAAGAAAAAGGTCATTACCAATACCAAACATATTACAAGCACATAGACAAACATTACGATGATTGTATCCTGTATTTTCTTTTTAAGAATAGGAGAATCTTTAGACTTTCTTGCCATACTTTATCTCCTCTGCTCCCATTTTTTCTTCCTGCTTTTTCGTAAAAGAAACCAGTTTCTCTTGCGAAGAAGGAAGTTTTTCTAAAAAAGCATCTAACATGGTATACAAAATACTATTTTGAAATACCAAGTCTTGTAAAATAGGATCTTTACTTTCTTGTAATAAAGTAAAAAATGCTTCTTTCGACTCTAAAAAATCTTCTTCCGAAAGGAGTGCATTTTCTTCACAAGCCAAAAGAATTAAAAAAACTAATTCATATAATTTGTCTTTTGGCACTTCTTCTTTCCTGAGTTTTGGTAAGCTATTCCAATAACTTGTAGATAATAGATTTTGCTTTTCTCTCTCAATTTCCCAAGTTAACTTTACTCCCTCTTTGTATTTTGTTAAAACTACATTTTCTTGTTTCTTAAGAGATTTTAATCGATCTTGCATAATAGAAGATAAAAGAAAGATTCCATCTTGGATAAGTTTGTCTTCGCCTGTTGCAAATTCTTGCATGGTTTGAAAAAAAACAGTATATTTTACTTGCTTAATACTATACTGCCGCATCTTTTCTTCTGTTTTTCTTTGTATTGCATTTCTTTTTCTTACTACTTTTAGAATATAAGAAACTCTTTCAAGGTAAGTTTTCCATTCTTTATTCACACTTTTTATCCTCCTTTTTAATTAAAATGGAAAATTTTTATACTAAGAACATTATTAGTATACCTCATTTTTCCGTTTTTTTCAATGGTTTACCATAAAATTTTTCTTTCTAACAGTAGCTTTTTTCTTTTTTTATGGTATACTAACAGTAGTATTTTTGAAAAAAAGGAAGGGTACTATGAAACTTCATTATATTGTAACCAAACAAGACGAAAATAAAACCATAAAAGAAATTCTTTTAGCACATTTTTACATTTCCCATCGATTACTCCTTACATTAAAAAAAGAAAATGCCATTTTCTTAAATCATATTCCTGTTTCTATTTATCAACCAGTTCGAGAAAAAGAAGAAATTACCATTTCCCTTAATCACAAAGAAGAAAATGGGAATATTCTTCCTAAAAAAATGGAGCTTTCCTTTGTAGAGGAGGAAGAAGCTTACTTAGTTATCAATAAACCTGCTGGTATTCCTGTCCATCCTTCTTTGCTCCATTATGAAGACAGTCTATCTAATGGCGTTGCTTTTTATTTCCAACAAATCGGTTTACAAAAAAAAATACGACCTGTGAATCGACTTGATAAAGATACTTCTGGTCTTGTTCTTTTTGCTAAAAATGAATATGTGCAAGAAGCATTAATTCGTCAAATGAAAACCAAAGATTTTCAAAAAATTTATATTGCTATTGTAGAAGGTTTTTTAGAAGAAAAACAAGGGAGTATCTGCGCTCCTATTGCGCGAAAAGAAAATAGCATTATAGAACGATGTATTGCAAGTTCTGGTGCTCCTTCTATTACCCATTATAAAGTTTTACAAGAAGGAATTATAAATGGTTTTCCTATTTCTGTTGTAAAATGCTCTTTAGAAACAGGTAGAACACATCAAATTCGTGTTCATTTTCGTTCTCTTGGGCACCCTCTTTTAGGAGATGACTTATATGGAGGAAACCACAACTTGTTACAAAGGCAAGCCTTACATAGTTATCAAATTTCTTTTTTGCATCCTGTTACACAAAAACAAGTATATTACGAAGCTCCTTTGCCAAAAGATTTACAAAACCTTATAAAAAAATTACCATAAACAAAAAACTCGGCCTATCTTAAGCCGAGTTTTTTGCTATTTTGATAAAAAGTAAATCTATAAGCCGGGTTCTGTCGTGAATAGTCATTTATCTACTTCTTATATCACTATAAGACTCTAGCCACCATGTTGAGAAGATGACGAGCCGTCTTAGCCTTCTCTTTACGGTGTTGCTCCAGGTGGGGTTTACATGGACCTTCTATGTCACCATAGAAGCGGTGAGCTCTTACTTCGCCTTTTCACCCTTACCTATTTAAATAGGCGGTTCTTTTCTGTTGCACTTTCCTTAAGGTTTCCCTCACAAGACGTTATCAAGCATCATTGCTCTATGGAGCCCGGACTTTCCTCGTACGCTGCCTTTCGGCCTTGCTATACGCGACTATTCAATTTACTTCCTGCTCTTTTCTTATTATACTAGGAAAAAGAAAAAAAGTCAATTAAAAGTGTATTAGCCCTTCCATAGCATTACGATATTTTATAAAAAATAATTCTTTTTCTTCATAAGTAAGACTTTGGCTTAACTCATTTAATAATACATAAATTTTACTAATTTGGCTTTGTTCCTTTTCTTCAATACTATTCATAATATTCGAAAAATACGTATTCGCATTTTGTAATTGTTCTTTTGCTTCTTGCCATTTTTCTTGTTCTACTAAAGCATAACTATTTAACACACAAGCTTTTGTAAAATCTATATAAATTGCATTATGGTTTTGCGAAATTTGACTTCGATAAAGAGGAAGTAAACTATATAAACTTGCTAAATTATTTAAAGTAGTAGTTTTATCTTCTTGTTTTACCGCCATTGTGATTTTGTCTAATGTAGTACTAAAACTTAAAATATCTTCGTTTTTTACCTTAAGCTCATTCAGATCCACTAGCATACTTGGCCAAGAAAAATACATCATTTCTGTACTCGTTTTCATATACTCCCAATCTATTTCTGGATTGGCATTATTTAAAATACTATTGCTTTTAATTTCATATTGTATGCTATCTTCTGAGGAACTAGTTTGTTCTTGCTTTTGAGAATTTTCTCCTTCTGTGGAAGAACTTTTATTAGCATTTTCTTCCTCTGTTTTGGAACTTTCTTGTTGGTTTTGTTGACTTTCTTTTTCTTTTTCTTCTACCCTTTTTTCTGTTAAAACACTATTAGAAAATCGAATTTGATTCAAATGATTCATCATGGCAATTATTTTATCTTCTATATAATCTATTTGCTCTTCTACTTTTGTTGTTAAATTCTTTTCTTCTTTCTTATTATGTGTTGCAAAAACAACTACTGTAGCAAATGCAACAAGCAGAATACTAACCAGTCCAATAACGAATAAATTTTTTTTCATTTTTCCACCTCTTTCTTTGTAGTATAATAATTTTTTTTATTTTTATTCTTTGCATAAATCAAAAAAAATGAAAAATACTAACAGAAAAAGGAGTTGTTTGTACAAAGTGAAAACATTTATTCAATTGTTTAGCAATAAAGAAGGAGAAATTGAACGCTTTTTAAGACAATTTTATAGCCATACAAATTCTTCTTTTTCTATTTCCAGTTCTCAATTAGAATGGGAACAAGCTTTTGAAAATCCAATTGAAATGGCAGAAATGATAGGCGTTTTTATGGATAATTTAGAAGATTTTCAAATCAATATGTGGATTTGTTTAGATGAAAATATGCTAATTAATGTAACCAAAAACAATGTAGATGATTTGATTCGTTATTTATATGAAAGATTTCCCTATTAAAAATACACATACGAAGGAAGGATTTCCTTGTATGTGTATGGATGTTTATTTTTCTAACAAAATGGTAACTGGACCGTCATTTAATAATTCCACTTTCATATCTGCACCAAAAATTCCATGTTCTACTGGAACTTCCTCTTCTTTACATTTTTGTATAAAATATTCATAGAGTTCCTTTGCCTTCTCTGGTTTTGCAGCATTTGTAAAACTAGGCCTATTGCCAGAAGAACAGTCTGCATAAAGTGTAAATTGCGAAATAAGCAAAAGTTCTCCTTGTACCTCTTTTAAGCTTAAATTCATTTTTTGGTTTTCATCTTCAAATACTCTTAATTTGATTAATTTTTGTACTAAAAAATCCGCTATCTCTTTGGTGTCATTTGGTCCTATACCCAGAAGAACAAGAAATCCCTGTCCAATTTTTCCTACTTTTTTATTTTCTACTTCTACACTTGCATGTTTTACCCTTTGAACGACTAACTTCATATTCTTTCTCCTATTTTCAAATACTATTCTTCTTTTTTCTCTCTTGTCATTAACATTGTTACTCCTTCTTTTGGATCAAGTCCATGGTATAGCATAGCATAAACTGCATTAACAATAGGCATATCTACTTCGTATTTTTGTGCTAATTGATATGCCACTTCTATATTGTCTACTCCTTCTATTACCATTCCAATTTTTTTTCTTGCTTCTTCTAAGGTCATCCCTTGTCCCATTAACTTTCCTGCTGTTCTATTTCTACTATGTTCACTAAGGCAAGTAACTATCAAATCTCCTAAACCTGTTAAACCATAAAATGTTTCTTTCTTTCCTCCTAATTTTTCGCCCAACCTAGAAATTTCGCACAAGCCTCTTGTAATTAAAGCAGCAAAAGAATTATCTCCCAAACCTATTCCAGCTGCAACTCCTGCACAAAAAGCAATAATATTTTTTAAGGCTCCTCCGCAATTCTACTCCTTTTACATCACAAGAAGTATATACTCTTAGATTTTCATTCATAAAGACATCGCGTAATTCATTTGCAATGCTTTCTTTATCAGAAGCAATTACCATAGCTGTTGGAATGGCTTTTGAAACTTCTTCTGCATGGCTTGGTCCGCGAAAGAACTGCTAATTTTCCATTCGGAATTTCTTCTTTTACCACCTCATCTAAAGTTGCTAAGGTTTCCATTTCAAAACCTTTTGTACAAATTACTATAATTTGGTTTGTTACATATTTTTTATATTCTTTTATGGTACTTCTTGTAAATTTAGATGGCGTAACATGAAGAATAATTTCACTACCTGCTATGGCCTCTTCAT
>CANRFE010000092.1 GCA_947629805.1 uncultured Clostridia bacterium
TTTTGGAGAGTAGTTTTCTCCCTCTATTACTTTATCTTTCAAACGAACTACTTTGTCTAGAAAACGTTTGCAACCTTTCAAAGAATCGGTACTCCATGGAGCATCTTGTGTATAGTCTCCCATAAACATTTCATAAACCCTTAATGTATCTGCACCATATTCCTTTACGATATCATCTGGGTTAATAACATTTCCTTTCGACTTACTCATTTTTTCATTATTAGAACCTAATACCATACCATGGCTAACACGAGTCCAAATCATTTCTTTATTTGGTACAAGACCAATATTATAAAGGAATTGTACCCAGAATCTTGCGTATAATAGATGTCTTGCAGTATGCTCCATACCACCATTGTACCAGTCTACTTTTTTCCAATATTTCATCGCATCCATAGAAGCAAATTCTTTATCGTTGTGTGGGTCCATAAATCTTAAGAAATACCAGCTAGAACCTGCCCAGTTAGGCATAGTATCGGTTTCTCTTTTTGCAGGACCACCACAACAAGGACAAGTAGTATTTACCCAATCCGTAATGTTAGCAAGAGGGCTTTCCCCATTTTCGGTAGGCTCATATTCTGCTACATCTGGTAACAATAAAGGTAAATCTTCTTCCTTCATTGGTTGCCATCCACATTTTTCACAATAAATCATAGGAATAGGCTCGCCCCAGAATCTTTGACGAGAGAAAATCCAATCTCTCATTTTGTAGTTATTTACTTTTCTTGCAATTCCCATTTTTACTAATTTATCCGTAATAGCAACCTTTGCTTCTTCTACGGTTAAACCAGTAAATTCTTCCGAGTTGATTAACTTGCAACCTTTTCCTAAATAATCTTGTTTTTCAAAAGCAGAATCTTTCGTATCGCGTCCGTCAATAACTTGAATCCTATCAATATGGTGTTCTTTTGCGTACTCAAAATCTCTTTGGTCGTGTGATGGAACAGCCATAACAGCACCTGTTCCATAATCTCCTAAAACGAAATCACCTAAGAAAATAGGAACTTCTTTACCATTAATAGGGTTAATGGCAGTAACGCCTTCTAGCTTGCAACCAGTTTTTTCTTTATTTAGCTCAGTTCTATCCATGCTAGATTTTTTAGCGGTTTCCTCTATATATTTTTGCGCTTCTTCTTTGTTTTTAACCATTGGCATTAACTCTTTAATTAGTTTGCCATCTGGAGCAATAACAAAGAAAGTAATTCCATAAACTGTTTCAATACAAGTAGTAAAAATAGAGAAACTTCCACCTTGTGCAATTTTTACATCAAGTTCTACACCAGTAGACTTTCCAATCCAGTTAATTTGTCCAAGTTTAACTCTATCTGCAAAGTTGGTATCGTCTAGGCCTTTTAATAAATCTTCTGCATAGTCGCTCATACGAAGCATCCATTGAGACTTTTCCTTTTGTTCAACTTTGCTACCACATCTTTCACAAACACCACCAGCAGCATCTTCATTTGATAAAACGGACTTACAAGTAGGACACCAGTTAACAGGAATGGTATCTTTATAAGCCATACCATGTTTATAAAATTGTAAAAACTGCCATTGCGTCCATTTATAATACTCTGGGTCAGTAGTAGAAAACTCTCTAGACCAATCAAATGAAAAACCTAAACTTTTCATTTGTCCTTTAAAAGTCTTAATATTCTCTTTTACCGCATCTTTTGGATGAATATGATTCTTAATAGCATATTGTTCAGCAGGAGCACCAAAAGCATCCCAACCCATTGGATATAACACATTGTAACCTTGCATTCTCTTCATTCTAGCAAGAGCATCTTGTGCTGTATAGCTTCGAACATGTCCTACATGAAGCCCTGCTCCAGAAGGATAAGGAAACTCAACTAAAATATAATAAGGATCTTTTTTCCCATTGGTAACAGCTTTAAAAGACTCCTTTTTATCCCAGTAATCTTGCCATTTCTTTTCAATCTCTTTAAAATTATAAGTCATAAAGTTCATCCTTTCTTATTTTGCCCTTCATGTCCCATTAGGGACGTTTTCTAAAGGAGCATCTGTCCCTTTTGGGACATTACAATAATAAAATTATTATACTACAAATAAGAAAGAAAAGAAAGGAAAAAAGAAAAATTTTTCAAATATTCAACAAAGTAAAAAATATGCTATAATGTAGAAAAGGAAAAAGTAGAAAGGAAAAATAACAAAATGAAGAAAATAGTCATGGCAACAAACAATAAAGGAAAACTAAAAGAAGTAAGAGAAATATTAAACGAATACGAAATATTGTCTTTAAGTGATTTAAATTGCAAGATAGAAGTAGAAGAAAATAAAGCTACTTTTGAAGAAAATAGTTTAGAAAAGGCAAGAAAAGTAGCAAATTTATTAAAAATTCCATGTATAGCAGATGATAGTGGTTTGTGTATTGAAATTTTAGGAGGATTTCCAGGAATAGAAACAGCTAGATTTTTAGGAAAAAAAGCAACACAAGAAGAAAGAAATACATATTTGCTAGAAGCATTAAAAGAAAAAGAAAATAGAAAAGCAACAGTGGTTACAGTTATATCGTATGTGGATGAAGAAACAAAAGAAGAATTAGTAGCAAGAGGAGAATTACAAGGGAGAATTGCAAAAGAAAAAAGAGGAAAAAATGGCTTTGGATTTGATGAAATTTTTGAAATAGAAAGTGGAAAAACGTTAGCAGAGTTAGAGAGTAAGGAAAAAAATAAAATTAGTAGTAGAAAAAAAGCTATTGAAAAGCTAAAAATTTTATTAGAAAATAAAAAAGAAAAAAATTGCAAAAGCTAGATAATTTGCAAAATTCATAGAAAAAGGTCGACGAAAAATAGTTGACTTTTTTTTTAGTTACTATATAATAGAAGAAAAACTATAATGTCCCAAAAGGGACAGATGCACCTTTAGAAAACGTCCCTAATGGGACACTCAAAAAGAGATGAGAAAGGATGAAAAGTATGGCGGAGTATACAGAAGAAGAACAAACAAAAGTGAAACAAATGATTGATAGCCTAGTGGAAAAGGCAAAAATCGCATCACAAGAGTACATGAAGTTAAATCAAGAGCAAGTAGATAACATTGTTAAGGCAATGTCTATGGCGGGGTTAGAACACCACATGGAACTTGCAAAATTAGCAGTAGAAGAAACAAATCGTGGCATTTACGAAGATAAAATTACGAAGAATATGTTTGCTACAGAATATATTTATCATAGTATTAAATATGATAAAACGGTTGGCGTGATTAATGAAAATGAAGAAGAGGGGTATGAGGAAATAGCAGAACCAATTGGTATTATTGCAGGAGTTACTCCTGTTACGAACCCAACTTCTACTACAATGTTTAAGGCAATGATTGCAGCCAAGACAAGAAATGTAATTATTTTTGGTTTTCACCCATCTGCCCAAAAGTGTAGTGTAAGAGCAGCAGAAATAGTAAGAGAAGCGGCTATTAAAGCAGGAGCACCAGAAAATTGTATTTTATGGATTGAAGAACCATCTATTTTGGCAACAAGCACACTTATGAACCACCCAGATGTAAATTTAATTTTGGCAACAGGGGGAACGGGTATGGTAAAAGCAGCTTATTCCTGTGGAAAACCAGCTTTAGGAGTAGGCCCTGGAAATGTACCTTGCTATATTGATAAAACAGCTAAATTGAAAACATCCGTAAATGATTTGGTACTATCGAAATCATTTGACAATGGAATGATTTGTGCATCCGAACAATCGGTTATTGTAGATAGAGAAATTCATGAAGAATTTGAAAAGCTTATGAAAGAAGCAGGTTGCTATTTCTTAAGTGACGAAGAAACAACGAGACTAAGAAATAGTATGTTTATAGAAGAAAGAGGCTGTGCCTTAAATGCAGATATTGTAGGAAAAAGCCCTTATGTCATTGCAAAAGGAGCCGGTATTGAAGTACCACAAGATACGAAAGTTTTGGTATTACATGAAAATGGAGTTGGAATTGAATATCCATTTTCAAAAGAAAAACTAAGTCCAGTTCTTGCTTACTATATTGTAGAAAATGCAGAAGAAGGTATGGACTTGGCAGAAAAATTAATTGAATTTGGAGGTTTAGGACATTCGGCCGTTATTCATTCAGAAGATAAAGAGACGATAGAAAAGTTTTCTGAGAAAGTAAAAGTTGGTAGAATTATTGTAAATTCTCCTTCGACACATGGAGCTATTGGGGATATTTATAATACCAATATGCCATCGTTAACATTAGGTTGTGGAACCTTTGGTGGAAATTCTACCACTTCCAATGTGTCAAGTGCAAACTTAATTAATATTAAAAAAGTAGCGAAAAGGAGAGTTAATATGCAATGGTTTAAAGTTCCAAATAAAATTTATTTTGAAGCAGGCTCAATTGCTTATTTAGAAAAAATGCCAAAGATTTCAAGAGCTTTTATTGTAACAGATGAATCTATGGTGAAATTTGGTTATGTTGATAAAATTTTATATCATTTAAGGAAGAGAAAAGAATATGTGCATTCGGAAATTTTTTCCGATGTAGAGTCAGATCCTTCTTTTGATACCATCAAAAGAGGTGTAGCTATGATGAATGAATTCAAGCCAGATGTTATTATTGCTCTTGGTGGTGGTAGCCCAATTGATGCGGCAAAAGGTATGTGGTTATTTTATGAACATCCAGATGCAGATGTAGAAGGCCTAAAGTTAAAATTTATGGATATCAGAAAACGTACTTATAAATTCCCAGTATTAGGAGAAAAAGCAAAAATGGTAGCTATTCCAACTACTTCTGGAACAGGATCAGAAGTTACTTCTTTTGCTGTAATTACAGATAAAACGCTAAACAAAAAATATCCACTTGCAGACTATGAATTAACACCAGATGTAGCAATTATTGATCCAGATTTAGTTATGAGTTTGCCTCAAAAAATAACAGCAGATACTGGTATGGATGTTTTAACACACGCAATTGAAGCTTATGTTTCAAATATGGCATCTGACTATACCGACGGCTTAGCAGAAAAAGCAGTGGAAT
>CANRFE010000093.1 GCA_947629805.1 uncultured Clostridia bacterium
CCTTTGTTGTTTCTCATGTTTCTTTTCCTCCTTATTTTTCCTTAGTTTCTCCGCATTTTGTTCTTTTATTCTTAATGTATTATGTTTATAAGTTGTTATTCTTTTGTATTTTCATTCTATCCTTTCTTTACTTCTTTGTCAAGTGCTTTTCTATTTTTTGTAACTTCAAAAAAAGAAACAGACAATGCTGTTTCTTTACTTTTCTATTTAATATAAAACTCCCCACCTTAGCCGTATATCGAAAAGAAATTTTTATACCTGTTTTCACAGGTGGGTGTCTTGTTGAAGGCTCCTGGGTTTCTTACTATTTCAAAAATGTAAGCTTACACGCCACCTTCAAAGGCGGACTCCCTTAATTTATTTGTTGGTAATAAAATTTCAGTCTACACGTACCACGCAGGGAAATCAAATAACTTATTTGTTTGTAGTTTTATTGTAGCATATTTTTATAGCTTATTTCAATTCTACTTTTGGTTAAATTTATTGCTTTACCTTCTATTTTTTCATGTTATCTTATTTTAGCTCATTTATTACTACTTATTTCTCTTTTTTTAGTATTTGCACTTTTTCCTATTTTATGCTAAAATAAAGAAAATTGTGCTAAAGAGAGAAAGTATAAACTTTCTCTCTTATCTTATTTTATATAAAGTATCGTTCGAAATGAATAACATTTATTATACGTTTGCATATCAAGGAAATAGCGTTTGCTTAAACAATCTCGTCCTGAAAAACTATAGCCTCCTCTAATCACACCCGGATAATCTGCAGGATAACTATCATAAACTGTAGAATATTCTGTGGTAAGTTCACAACAATTTGCTGCCATATCATTGATTTTACATATTTCGTCCTTTGCTTTTCCTGTATTTGTTAAAGTTACTATACTACTTGTATTTTTAGAGTTTTGTTGGGAATATGTTGTATTTCCTGAAAATTTCTGTATATATAAAATTGCAGTATCCCATGCATAACTATTCACTAAATCCGAATTTACTGTACTATACATATCTCCACACTTTTGGGCTGCATCTATTTGTTTTATATTATTCCATAAAGTTCCTTCTGTTGTTGGAGCTGTACTAGTATCATCTATAAAGTCTTTAGAAACTTTCGAGTTTGGCTTTTTATCTTCTCCATAACTTGCCTCATATCTTGCTATATAGTAACCCCCATTTTCTTTTACACTATTAACAAAACCTAATAAATTAAGTGCGGTTGCATTCAAGCCACCCTTTAATTGCGCTACTCCCTTTCTATAATCTTTTATTTCTTTATAATTTGTATCAATTAACACTTCTCTATCATAATTTGCTGCACTTTGTCTTAATATTTCTGTTCCTTTTGGCAAAGTTTGCCCTGTCGAATCTTTATAAGTTGCTGTTCCATCTGCAAATTCATATCTTCCTAATTCTATATTCATTTCTGTTCCATCGGCTTTTTTTATTCCTCTTCCTACTGGTATCCATACATATTGATTACCTCTTTGCTCCCCATTGCCATCTGTTTGTGTATCTCCATCTTCTATAACAATTCCCTCTGTTACATTATTTCCTGAATCTTTTGCTATTTTGAAGTCTTTTGGTATTACAACTTTATTTCCACTACCATCTTCTATGGTTGTTTTTTCATTAAAATAGGTTCCTTTGTCTTTTGCTTTTTCTATATCACTTTTTTCTACTACTACTTGAATACTTGCTGTTTTATTACTTCCATCTGTTGTGCTACCTGTTATAATAGTTACTCCTTCTTTTAGTCCTTGCACGATTCCATTTGTTACTTTTGCTACTTCTTCCTTACTACTCTTCCAGGTTAGTATATTGGTTGGCGTATTTTCTACTGTTAAACTAACTTTTTGTCCTACTTTTATAATTGGACTCATAGTTGCATTTTGATTCGCACTCCCACCTTCTATTTCATTTGTATAAATGTCTCCTCCTTCTTCTGATTCTAATTGCATATATAATTCATTTAACCTTTCTTCTTCCTCTATTTGCGCTAATTCCATATTTTCTTTTGCTTTTTGCGCCATTCGAAATATTCCATTTTCTCCTATGTTTGCATTTAAACTAATTCCTGCTAATATTATTAAAATAACAATTGTTACTACTAAACTTACTAAGGTAATTCCTCGATTTCTCACTTTTCTTTTGCTCCTTCTTTTTTTGTTTCATTATATCTTTGATAACTTTTCAAAACAAGAAATTAAAATCTTTTTTGTGATTACTTTTTTACATAATGTTCTTTCTTCCTTTTTTGTATAAAAAAAGAAACGGACTATCTTTTCCGCTTCCATTTTCATTTTAAGCTTCTACAATATCACGTTTCAATTTTCCCTTTTCTACAATTCCTATTCCAATATATTTTTTTGCATAAATATTATAAATTCCATTTTCTTTTTTTACGTTTAATAAAACACCATTTAAGAATTTTTGTATTTGCTCTTGCGTTAATGTGATTTTAGGATAAGCCTGAAATAATTTTTGCATAGTAAGAAAACTTTCTTGTACTTTTTCTAAATTTGTTTCTAATTCTTCTATTGTAATGGTATTTTCTATGCTAAAGTTTCCTACTTTTGTTCTTTTTAATTCTTTCATATAACCTATGGTTCCCAACTTTGTTGCAATATCTTTGCATAAGCTCCTAATATAAGTACCTTTTGAACAACTTACTTGAAATTGTATTTCCTTTTCATTTTTATTAACTTGCTGTAATGTGACACTATAAATTTGAATCTTTCTAGGCTCTATTTCTATAGTTTCCCCTTTTCTTGCATATTCATATAATTTTTTTCCTTTTACTTTAATAGCAGAATACATAGGGGGTATTTGCTCTTGCTTTCCCACAAAAGAAGATAATACTGCTTCTATTGGTTGTAACTTTTTCCAGTCCACCTCTACTTTTTTTAAAACCGTTCCTTCTCCATCTAAGGTATCTGTTTCTATTCCTAGTTTTAAGGTTACTTCATATTCTTTGTCATGCTCTATCAAATATTTAGAAAGTTTGGTTCCTTGGTTTATTAAAAGTGGCAAAACACCCGTTGCATTTGGGTCTAATGTTCCTGTGTGTCCCACTTTTTGACTATGTAATATTTTTTTTACTTTCGAAACTACGTCATGAGAAGTATAGCCTTTTGGCTTATTTATTAGAATAATTCCACTGAATTCTTGCACATCTTCTCCTTTATTGTAAATACATTTTTACTTGATTTATCATTTTTTCTTTTACTTGTTCTAAACTTTGGGAAATGGTACAACCAGCAGCATGGAAATGACCTCCGCCACCAAACATCAAACATACATCTGAAACATTGACATAGCTATTCGAACGTAAAGAAGCTCTATACCCTTTGTCGGTTTCTCGAATGAAAATAGAAACTTCTACTCCTTCAATTGCTCTTCCTTCTTCTACAATTCCTTCCCAATCTCCGTTTTCTGCGTGTACTTCTTCTTCGTCTTGCTTCGTTATATACGTTATTGCAATTTTTCCTTCTTCTAAAAATTCCATACGGTCTATTGCTCTTTTTCGTAATTCAAAATTTGCTTTTGATTTTGTATTCATTACTCTTTTATAAACTTCTGAGACATTTACTCCTTTTTGTAGCAATTCGGAAGCAAATTCAAAAGTTTCTGGTTTTGTACTTTGGTATTGAAAACCACCCGTGTCTGTAATAATTCCTGTTAAAATACAAGTTCCCACTTCTTTTTCTATTTCTAGCCCAAAGTATTCCATAATATTAATTAAAATTTGCGCACACGCTGGTGCATCTGGATTTACATAGTTATAATCGCCATACATCGTGTTCGTTCCATGATGATCAATAACAATTTTTACTTTCGCAGTTTCAAAATAGTTTGCCCAACCATTTAACATTTTAAGAGTAGCCGAGTCTAAAGCAATGGCTAAATCGTAAGGCTCTTCTTTTCCTTCTTTTTTTATTTTATCTACATTTGGTAAAAACTGATACACTCTTGGAAATTCTGGAATAATAAAATCTGCTGTTTTTCCCATTTTTTCTAGTATCATAAGCATGGCTAAACTACTTCCTATGGCATCTCCATCTGGATTTTCATGTGTTAAAATAGCAATGGTATTTGCTTTTTTTATTTCTTCTAATATATTATCTAATGTCATATTTTTCTCCTTTTCCTTCGTAAGAGGTACAAGTAAATTCTATAGCCTCTTTTTTATGCTTACTCCTTCTCTTTTTTTAAGTCTTTTAAAATAGAATCTATTTTTCTTCCATATTCCATAGAATCGTCTTTTTCAAAAACCAATTCTGGAGTAATTCTTAAATTCACCCTTTTGGCAATTAAACTACGAATAAAACCAGCTGAATTTTTTAAAGCTTCCATCGTTTTTACATCATTTTTTGCATTTAATATACTTACATATACTTTTGCATATTTTAGGTCTGGTGTTATTTTTACTTTCGTAACACTTATTAAACCTGTTGCATCTGGATTTTTCAATTCAAAGGAAATAATATTACTAATTTCCTTTTTTAATTCCTCGTTAATACGGTTTAACCTATTTTCGTTTTTTGGCATTTTTTGCCTCCTTTTATCTTTCTTCTTGTTCTTCTAATTTATTCATTGCTTTTAATAAAATTTGTCTTCTTTTTTCCTCTGCTCTTTACGCATCTTTTCTTTGAAAAACATTTTCTATTTTTTTGTTACTTACTCTTGTAATAGCTTGCTCTTTTATATTTTGCCTAAATTGCTGTTGTTTACTTTTTGGTTCTTCTTCCTTTTGTTGTTTTTCTACTAAGCCTTCCTCTTCTTGTGTCACATATTCTTCAATGTCCTTATTTTTTGGAATTTTATTCTTCTTTAATTTTTTCATCTTTTTTCCCAAATTTTCCACATCCTATCTTTTTACTTCTTCCATTA
>CANRFE010000094.1 GCA_947629805.1 uncultured Clostridia bacterium
ATGTGGGAAGAGGAATGCTATTTTTAGACTTAATTCAAGAAGGAAATATGGGCTTAATTAAAGCGGTAGAAAAATTTGATTATACCAAAGGTTTTAAATTTAGCACTTATGCTACTTGGTGGATTCGTCAAGCTATTACCAGAGCAATTGCAGACCAAGCAAGAACTATACGTATTCCTGTACACATGGTAGAAACTATTAATAAATTAATTCGTACTTCTAGGCATTTATTACAACAGTTAGGAAGGGAGCCTACCCCAGAAGAAATTGCAAAAGAAATGGAAATTACAGTAGAAAAAGTAATGGAAATACAAAAAATTGCACAAGACCCGGTATCATTGGAAACACCAATTGGAGAAGAAGATGATAGCCATTTAGGAGATTTTATTCAAGATGACGATAGCCCAGCACCACAAGATTCAGCAGCTTACACGCTTTTAAAAGAACAGTTGGAAGAAGTAATGCAAACTTTAACACCAAGGGAAGCAAAAGTTTTGAAATTACGATTTGGTTTAGAAGATGGAAAAGCAAGAACCTTAGAAGAAGTGGGAAGAGAATTCATGGTAACAAGAGAGAGAATTCGTCAAATTGAAGCAAAAGCATTAAGAAAATTAAGACATCCATCTCGTTCGAAAAAATTAAGAGATTATATGAATTAAAAGTATGGAAACAAAAAATCAATCAGGGAAAAATTCCTGATTGATTTTTGTATTATCTGCTCTATTAGTTCGAACAGATATGTCGTTGGTAGCGAGAAGTGGATTCGAACCACCGACCTGTCGGGTATGAACCGAATGCTCTAGCCAACTGAGCTATCTCGCCATATCAAATAAGACAAGTATTATTATAATAGCAATTATTCATTTTGTCAAGAAAAAAGAACAAATTTTAGAAATTGTTCTTTTAAAACTAATGTTCTATATCGAAATCCTCTTTTATTCGAGAAATTTTAGTGTTTTCTTCACGACTAACTGTTGGAATTTTTTGTATAGTATGACTTGTAATATTTCTTTGCGTATTTGTTTTATGAGAAGTAGATTTCGAAGGAGCTGTTTTAATCGTACCTATGCTATCGCGATAGTTCTTTGCTTTTTCTTCAAGCTTTTGAGAACTTTTCTGTAATTCTTCTAGGATAGCAATATCTTCTGGGGAAGTAGCTTTTTCTTGTAAAGATGCAAAATTTTGCGTATCTTGTGCTTCTTCTGGTAGAATTCCCATAAGAATAGAAAGAAGATTTTTTATTTCTTCTTGTACTTTGTGCGTATTTGAATTTGCAAAATGAGATGCATTGTGTTTCATAATTTTTTCTTAGTCACGAAGTACTAAGAAGCCTCCCTTCTTTTAATTCTTTTCCAACATAATATTATATTAGCACAAATAAAAGAAAAAGTCAAGATATTTGGAAGAAAAAGAAAAAGCAACTATTTTTTTGTAATGAATACTAAAAAATAATTACCTTTTTATTGAATTCCATATAAAAAATAACAATAGCAACCACGAAAGGTTATGGACAAAACGTCATCTACTTCACTTGGGGGAGCAAAATAAATAAAACTATAATTACAAACAGTCTTGCCTCCATGCGAATACGTTTTATAACCATCTTTTAAGGGAGTAAAATTTGTATAAGTAGATACATCAAAAAAAGAAACATCGGTACCTCCTGTTAATGCTAAAAATAATATATATCCCTTATAATTTTGTACATCTTTTTCGGTTATAGTATAGGAAATAGTTGTATACTTTTCATTTAAATCTCCTCCTGAATTATCGACTTGTGTTTTTATTTCAACTAGATTTTCTGCATTCATTTTTCCCATATTTTTCATGGTACCTTGTATTTTTTTTCCATTTACATAGGCCCATTTTCCTTCTGCTATATCTTCTGCTGTTGCATCGGCATCACTGGTTACTTTTTCTACAATTCCTGTAATTGCTTCTTCATATTCTTTGGTTTCTGCTGTAGTTGCTTCTTCTATTGCATTTCCACCTGCCTTTTTTATAGCATTTGCTATTTCTTGCTTAAATTCTAGCAACTTTTGAATAGCATCATAGGAAGTTCCGCCACTTCCAGCTCCTCCTATATTGCCACTTCCTATTGCAAGTTGTGTATATAAGGCATTTAATTTTTCTTGATCCTCTATTTGTGCTAATTCCATATTTTCTTTTGCTTTTAAGGACATTTGAAATAAACCATTTTCTCCTAAAGTCAAATTCAAACTAATTCCTGCTAAGATAATAAGAATAACAATTGTTACTACCATACTTACTAAGGTAATTGCATTTTGTTTTTTCATTTTCTATTCTCCTCTTTTTCTAAAGGTAAAACTATCATGATATTTTAATTTCAGCAATAGATTTTATGTTATTTTATAGCAACATATTTAGGGTACATATTTTTTTATCTATCTCA
This sequence comes from uncultured Clostridia bacterium, assembly GCA_947629805.1. GTDB lineage: Bacteria > Bacillota > Clostridia > TANB77 > CAG-508 > UMGS1663. Next base: position 2,414 of record CANRFE010000094.1, read on the forward strand.
TAGAATTTCTATAAGAAGTTTTATACCAATGAAAGGAGTTTGTTTCATGTCTAATTTTTTTACAGAATCTAAAAGGCCAAGATTTCTTTTTTTATCTATTAAAAGAAATATTTTGCCTGCTATTTTTTGTTTCTTTACTTTTTGTCTTGTTCTTTTTTCTAAGCACAACTTATCCGCTGCAAAAGAGGGGTTATGTTTATGGGCCAATAATATTGTTCCTTCTTTATTACCATTTTTTATTGCTACAGAATTATTAAACTATACAAATGTGATACATAAGCTTGGAAAATTTCTTAATCCCATCATGCAACCACTTTTCCATGTTCCTGGCATTGGTAGTTATGCTCTTTTAATGGGAATAATTAGTGGATATCCAACAGGTGCTAAAATAGTTGTTAACTTAAAAGAACAAGGATTATGTACAAAAGAAGAAGCAGAGCGAATGCTTGCTTTTACCAATAATTCTGGTCCGTTATTTATTTTAGGTACGGTAGGAATTACATTGTTTGGAAACACTACAATTGGTTTCTTATTATTAGTAACACATATTTTGGCTTGCCTTAGTGTAGGTTTTTTGTTTCGTTTTTGGAAAAGAAAAAGTATTCCCTCTCGTGTTTCTTATACAAGTACTAAAAAAGAACTTGTAAACTTTTCTAATTTAGGAGAGGTTTTAGGAAAAAGTATTATGTCTGCTATAAAAACCGTAGTTATGATAGGTGGATTTGTTGTTTTATTTAGTGTCCTTTTGTCTATTTTAAAGAATAGTTCTCTTCTTGTTCCTTTCAACTATTTCCTACATTCCTTCTTTTGGCTTTTTGGAATAAAGGATTTTCGCTTTGCTAGTTCTTTTACGTGTGGAATTATAGAACTGACCAATGGCTTAATGCAGATTACTTCGATTGCTTGTAAACAAATTTCTATCAATATTATTTTAAGTGCTTTTTTATTAGGCTTTGGTGGTTTTTCTGTTTTATTACAAGTATATAGTATTATAGCAAAATCTGACTTATCTATCAAATCTTATTTTATTGGAAAAGTATTGCATGGAATTTTAGCAGCTTTTTATACTTTTTTCTTCCTTACGTATTGCCCAATTTTTAATTTTAATTTATAAAGCATATTTTATTTTCTTCTTCATACATATAGAAAAAGAGGTGATTTTTTTGGAAAAAAATATGGATTACAATAATTTCAATGGCTTCTACGGTTATCCTCCTTATGAAAATTATGACCCTTCTATGGCAGATGCGTTTAACCCTATTATGCAATACGAACAAGGATATATGTACTACCGTTATTTAACACAACAATTAGAATATAAAATCAAATGTAAGGAATATGAAAAAATAAATGGAAAAGAAAATAGATCTGAAAGAAGAATGGATTAATTTCTTCTTTCAAATCTATGCTTCTTAAGTATATTGCTTTACTAAATCTTGAATAATATCTTCATCATTTGGCATAATTTTTTTATTAATCAACATACTCAAAATACAATTAATTACCTCTTCGTTGTCGGTTACATTCATAAGATTAGCTATTTCTAATTTCTCTTTTTCTTCATTTTCTTTTACAATTTCTATTCCATATTTCAAATGTTTCAATTTATAATAATGAATATTTTCTCTTATGTCTCTTTGCTTATCCATAATTTCTTTTCGAATCATAATCGTACCATAAAGCTTTTTCATTTGTAACTCTCTCCTTTCTTTAAAAGATGTTATTTATTGTATCTCTATTTCCAATATTTTACAAGTGTTTTTTATCATCAAATTTCGACAATTTTCTTCTTTTATTGCAAAATGTTTGTGTGAAAAGGAAAAGAAAAGGTTTCTACTTATTGTGTTGCAATAGTTTTGATGATGCAAAAAAAGAAAAAAGTAAAATATAAAAGTAGCAACTTATATACATAAAATTATATAAAAATAGAAGAGAATAAACGTTATGTAAAAAAACACATACTAAAAAGTTCCTATTTTCTTTTTTTGAAAAATCTTTAAAGATATAATAAAACAAAAAATAGAAGGAAAAAGAAAAATGAAAAATAGAGGAATCACCTTAGTAAGTGTTGTTATAACGATTTTTCTCTTAATCCTATTAGCAGGCATTAGTTTAAATTTGACTTTAGGGGAAAATGGGTTATTTCAAATGGCCAAAAAGGCAAAAGAAAATATAGAACTATCCCAAATAGAAGAGCAAGAAAGGTTAAATGCATTGTCTACACAGTTGGAAAATGGAGGTACAGGAGAAAGTGGAGGCACTTCTTATGATGCTATAGCAGAAGCAAAAGAAAAATTAGAAGAATTTAAGCAAGCGATTGCAAATGCTATTCAAGAAGCAGGAGGGAAGCAAACAGAATATACAGCAGAAACAAATACCTTCGAAGAAAATATAAAAGGAATCCTAGCAGAAGTCACTAAAGATGCAGATGCAACAGAAGAAGATATAGCAAAAGGAAAATATGCCT
>CANRFE010000095.1 GCA_947629805.1 uncultured Clostridia bacterium
TAGCACTTTTAGATAGATTGTACTTACCAGAAAAAGATACAGATGATACAAAAAGAAAAGAATTAATATTAAAAATTATTAAATTAGCAAGCCAAGAAGAGGACTATAGTAGTTATTATGAGAATATAGTTAAAGCATTTAATTTAAATGATGAAGAAATATATGACTTACTAACAAAAGATTCTGCAGCAGAATATAGTTTAACAAAATATGCTTTAACAGAAGATGATATAATTGCTGTACAACAAGCTGCAATTTGGTATTTTACAAATTATGATGAAAAAGAAAAATATGATGAAACTGAAAAAAAATCTTGGCTTTATTATAGTACTACAGGTACAAATGATTCATATGATGCATTATCAAATTATAATCCTAATGGTGGAGTAAAACAAGAAGATGTTGGTCAAATAAGAACTTATCAAGCAGAAATATTGTATAACTATTTAATAAAAGAAGCAAAAGCACATGCTAGCGAATATACAGAAAAATCAAGTTTAGACTTAGGAGCTCCTATTAAAATAGATGACAAAGTATTAAAAAATCAAGAAGCAGATGTAGATGGGGAATATTGTATTATAGGTCCAATTAGTATAGAAAAATTAAATTCTAGAGACTATACAATAAACATAGAAGTAAAAAATAATGAGAGTGATATAGGATATACCCTAATAAAAAGCGATAAAAAAACAACAGAAGAATCATTAAAGAACTTAGTAGGGCAAGGAGATTTCTATATTAAAGTAAAAACAAATGAGACTGAAAATTTAAAAATTAAAATAAGTGCAAATTATACTGAAAAATCAATGAAATTATGGGCATCTAGTAGCAATACAAATGCACAACCATTAGTAGAATTAGATGAAAAAGATAAATCAATAGAAAAAACATTAGAATTCCACCAACAACCAGAAAAAATAGCTGATTTAGCATTAAGAAAATATATAACAAAAATAAACCAAACTGCAGAAGAATCAAGAAAACCAAATATAAATGAAGCAAATTTAGTAAATGGAGATGAAACAACAGCTACATACAATCATAGAAAAGATCCAGTAGAAGTAAAAATAGGAGATGAAATAGAATATACATTAACAGTATATAACGAAGGAAATGTAAAAGGAAGAGCAACAAAAATAACAGACCAGTTGCCAACAGGAATAAAATTTTTACAAGTAGTATCTGGTAATTATCAATCAGATGGAACATACAATTATGAAGGAGCAAATACATTAGTATTAACAAAAAACGACACTGAAAATATAGCAGAATACACAGGAAGTGGAGATCCAAAATCACAGTCAATTGTGATAAAATGTCAAGTAATGCCAGAAGCAGTAAGTGCAACAGAAGATAAAATATTAACAAATGTAGCTTGGATATCAAAAGATGATTATGCAGAAGATGTAACAGATAGAGATTCATCACCATCAAATAAACCAACACAAAAAGACAAAAATAATTTAGTAAGCAATAATGAAAATGATTATAAAGGAAATACAAACAATCCAAGTGTATCAGAACGCAATGATACCTATTGGAAAGGACAAGAAGATGATGATGATTTTGAAAAGGTTAAAGTAAAAAAAGTACTAGGAGAATATACAGTACAATTAGAAAAAGTAGACAGTGAAAATATAAGTAGAAAATTAAGTAATGCACAATTTAAAATAACAATGCCAGATAATAGTATAAAGACAATGTCTACTGGCGAAAATGGGCAAATAGATTTAGGAAAAGTTCAGATAACACAAGCAGGAACAGATATCATAAAAATTCAAGAAATAACACCACCAGAAGGGTATAATGGTTTAGAAGGAATAGTAACATTAAAGATAACAAAAAAGATTGAAAATGGAAAATTTGTAGCAACTGCAATAACTGAAGAAACTTCCTCAGATAATTTGTCAGCAACTATTCAAGATGGAGTAGTAAAAATAGTTGTAAAAGATGAGCCCAAAGAGTTTGACTTAGCATTAAGAAAATATATAACAAAACTAAATGGAGAATTATTATCAGCAGAAGACACAAGAACACCAGAAATTGAAACAAGAACTATAGAAACAGATAATACAGCAACATATAAGCATAGAAAAGATCCAATAGTAGTAGAAACGAATGATTATATAACATATAGTATAACAGTCTACAATGAAGGAGAAAGAAAAGGTAGAGTAACCAAAATAGTTGACCAATTACCAGATGGATTAAAATTTATATCAGTAGAAAGTGGAAAATTTACAGGAAATTGTGATGACGGTACTAATTTACTAACTTTAACTAGGGTAGAAACTGATAAAACTAACTTAGATCCTTATACAGGAAGTAAGTTAGCAAGCGAAACAGTTGAAATAAAATGTCAGGTCACAGCAAATTCGACATTTGAAGATCAAATTTTAACAAATGTAGCATGGATAGCAGAAGAAGTAGATGGAATTACAGAAGAAAATATAATAAATCAGCAAGGAAAAGATAGGGACTCTGTTCCAGGAGAAAATCCAGGGACAACAAAACATTTAAATGAAGGAAATATGAGTAACTATATAGGAAAAGATGGAAATCCAACAGACTTAGAAAACAAGAATAATTATTTTAAAGGAGAACAAGATGATGATGACTTTGAAAAGGTTAAAATAAAAAGAGCTGAGGGAAAATATACAGTAAAATTAGAAAAAGAAGACAGTAAAGATAGTAATACAAAATTAAGTAATGCACAATTTAAAATAACAATGCCAGATAATAGTATAAAAACTATGACTACTGGCGAAAATGGGCAAATAGATTTAGGAACAGTTGAGATGCTAGAAGCGGGAACAGATACCATCATCATAGAAGAAATTACTCCACCAGAAGGATACAAGCAATTAATAGGAACAGTAACATTGCATATAGAAAAGGAATTACAAGAAGGAAAAATTGTAGCAATTTCAGTAGATGTAGTGGAGAATACAGACAATTTAAGTGCAACAGTTGTAAATGGAGTAATAAAAATAGTTGTAAAAGACGAGCCAAAAAATTTTGACTTAGCATTAAGAAAATATATAACAAAAATAAATGGAAAGCCATTAACTCAAAAAGAATCAAGAGTGCCAAATATTGAAAAAGATAGTATAGATACAGAAGGTACAGCAATTTACAAGCATAAAAAACAAGAAGTATCAGTAAAAACAAATGACTATATAACATATAGTATAACAGTTTATAATGAAGGGGAAAGAAAAGGTAGAGCAACAAAAATAGCTGACCAATTACCAACAGGATTAAAATTTATAGAAGTTGAAAGTGGAAACTTTACATATAATTATGATGAAGATACTAATTTGTTAACTCTAATTAGAGCGCAAGGTAATGAAACAAATTTAAATCCTTATGAAGGTGGAGAATTATCAAAAGAAACAGTTGAGATAAAATGTCAAGTAGTAGCTCCACCAAGTAATAAAAATCAAATATTAACAAACGTAGCATGGATAGCAGAAGAAGTAGATGGAGTAACAGGTGAAAAAATAATAGAAGAGCAAGGAAAAGACAAAGACTCTACACCAAGAAATAACCCAGCTACAAACCCAGATACAAAAGTGGACAAAGATAATATGACAAATTATATAGGAGATTCATCTAACCCAAGTGATTTAACAAATTCAGATGAATATTATAAAGGACAAGAAGATGATGACGACTTTGAAAAAGTAGTAGTAATAGCAGAAAAGCTTGACTTAAGATTAAAAAAATTCATAACAGCAGTAAATAATCAAGCAGTGCCAGATAGAATTAAAGACATAGATGTAAGTAAATTAAATACATTAGGAGAAGATGGAAAATTAATAACAGATGCCGAATTTGAAATGGATAAGACACCAATACTAGTAAGAAAAGGTGATATTGTTACATATACATTTAGAATTTATAATGAAGGTCTAATAGATGGATATGCAGAAGAAATAACAGAAGACATTCCAGAAGGATTAAAATTTTTATATGATGATTCAAAAGAAGGAGAAATAGAATTAACAGATGAAGAAAAAGAAGCAATAGAATTTAACAAAACACACTTATGGAAATTCAATCCAGAAGATATCGATGAAAATGGTAAAATAACAAAAATTACATCTACATACCTATCAAGTGAAACAAATCAAGAAGGTAATTTAATAAAAGCATTTGGCGAAAATAATGGAAATAAAACAGCAGAAGACCTTACATCTAATGCTAAAGAAATACCTGTTAAACTAAAGGTAATATCTAATGATTTTTCAGGTAAAGCTATTAGAAATGAGGCATGCATATCAAAAGAATCAGATGAAGACAGAACACCTGTAAGTGAAGATAGAGATTCTACACCTGGTTCTGGACCAGACGAATGGAAAAAATATGAAGATGATGAAGATTATGATAACGTTGTATTAGTAAAGTTTGATTTAGCATTAAGAAAATTCATTACTAAAATTGAAAATAAAGAAGTTGATTCACGTATACCACAAGTAAACTATGATAAAGAAAATGACAAAATAACATACGAACATGGTAAAGACCCACTAACAGTTACAAATGGAAATACAGTAGAATACACTATCAGAATTTTTAACGAAGGTACTAGAAATGGATATGCATCACAAGTATTAGATGACATTCCAGATGGATTAGTATTTTTACCAGATAATGCAACAAATACAGAATATAGATGGACAATGTATAGAAAAGCAAAACAAGGAGAGACAGGAACTATAGTACAAGACGGAGAACAATACGTAGAAACAAAAGACCCAGAAGAAGCAGAAGTAATTGTAACAGATTACTTATCAAAAGAACAAGGTGAAGAAAGAATAGAAAATAGCGAAGATGTAGCAGAAAATCCAAACTTATTAAAAGCTTT
>CANRFE010000096.1 GCA_947629805.1 uncultured Clostridia bacterium
CTTCCAAAATACCAACCATAAGCAAGTAAGTAAATAATAGCAGCCCATAATTTTCTTTTAAAGATAAAAGGTACTAATAATAAGACAACAAATAATAGTACTACTTCTATATTTTTATCAATAGGAGCTACAATAAATTCCATTTCCATACTTCCCATTAAAGCTACAATAACACGAAATGCCCAAAACATAATTACAAAGAACGTAATTAACCAACTACTTAACTCTTTCATTTTATACTTCCTCTTTTCTTTTTTCTAATATAAAGGAGGTTAGAATTTTTTCCAACCTCCACCTTTTATTCTTCTTCTACAAAATTAAATTCATCTTTAAATTTTTCTTTAAATATTTCAAATACTTTGTTTAATACTTCTTCATCGTCTACACTAACATAAGATTCTTCTTCTTCTGAATCTGTATCTTCTACTTTTAGGATAACAACTTCTCCTGCATCTTCTGTTTCCTCTTCTTCTGCTGGAAGTAATACTACATATTCCTCTCCATCTAATTCAATTAAATCTAAAAATTCAAAAGGTACTTCTTCTCCATTTTCATCATTTAATACAATGATATTATCTAATTCCTCCTCTGGAATATTATTGTTTTCTTGTTCGTCCATTCTTTTTTTCTCCTTTCTTATTTATTATTGTAGAATAACAATTTTACTTTGAAGTCTTTTTTTTATTATTTGTTGTTTTTTTTATCATATACTATTTTTTTCTTTCTTACAAGAGTTTTTCTTTTACTTTTCTATTTTTTTCATATAAGTTTCTAAAATATAAACAGCTGAAATTGTATCTACAATATTTTTCTTTTTTCTTTTGTCTACATTTAATAAATGCATGGTTTTATGTGCTGCAACAGTAGTCAATCTTTCATCTATCGTTTCTATTTTTATTTTAGGAAATCTACATTTCAGTTTATGAATAAATTTTTCTGTTTCTTCTGCTCTTTGCGATTTTGTTCCATTCATATTGATAGGCATGCCTACAACAAAAGTATCAATTTCGTATTCTTGTAATAATTCTTCTAGTCTAGCTAATATTTTTTTGTCATTTCCTTCTTGATGAATTGTTTCTAAGCCTTGCACTGTAATGTTTAAACTATCACTTATTGCAATTCCTGTTCTTGCTTCTCCATAGTCAATTCCTAATTTTCTCATTTTTTCCTCTATTTTTCTTCTATTCCAATATAATTTTTTACCATTCTTTCTAGTAATTCATCTCTTTCTATTTGGCGTATTAAATTTCTAGCTCCTTTGTGACTTGTAATATAGGTTGGATCTCCTGACAAAATATAGCCTACAATTTGATTAATCGGATTATATCCTTTTTCTGTTAATGCTTCATAAACTTCTTTTAAGAGTTGTTTTGTTTCTTTACTCTCTTCCTTTGGCGCTTTAAAGCACATGGTTTCGTCATTCATATACCTACCTCCTATTTTTATATATAATTAATTTGACTTTCTTGTTTTTGAGCAGAATCTAAATATTTTTCTAGTTTTTTTGTCGTTCCTTCTAAAGCAGTTCCTTTATAATAAGTAGTTACAACAATGTTCACTATTGGGGATACTTCTTGTGGTTCTTCCCCTTCATAAACATCTTCTTCTACTTGTTCTATTTTTAGGGCTTCAATATTCTTTTTCATATCTTCTACAAGACCTGTCATTCCCTCTACTTCAATTCCCGAAAAAACAATGGCAAATTTTGGCCCCATATAACGAACACATACATACTCCGAAGCAATATTTTGTAAAATTGTTTGGCTTACTTTTGTTATTACTTGATTTCCTGTATGTCTTCCGTATTCTTCATTAATTTCTTGCATATTTACAATTTTCAACATACATACAGCAGAAGTATCGTATTGGTCAATTTTTCTTTTTCCTTCTCCATATAAATACTCTTCTGATTTTAAGCCTGTAAATTCATCATCTCTTACAATGTTTTCTATTACATTTTGTTTATCAATGGTTCGAATAACCGAAATAATATTATTTTTTACCACTTCTAAAATGGTAGTATCTATATTATCAAAATCATGTGGTTTTCCACTTTCAATAATCCAATACCCAATATAAATATTATCAATGTATAGAGGAAAGAACATAGCAGATTTCGCTCTTCCAAATTCTAATTTTTGATAAGGAAGTCTCTCCCCTTCTTTATCTACTGTAATATATTTTGGAGTTGCTGTTTCAATACTATCTTTGAAAATATCTTCTGCATGTAAATTTCTTAAAGTTCCCCAATGTCTTTCTTCTACATTAGTAGCTTTTATAATATATTCTGCACCATTATAAACAACAATGGTAGAATATTTAATGTCATATTTTTCAATCAATATTTCATTAATTTTACTAATCTTCTCATCTGCGGATTTTTCTTCACTAATTGTATCCATAAATTCTTGTAATACATTTAGGCTCATAATTTTTTGATTTAAATTGCTAAAGGTTTCTATCTTTTTATGAACGGACATGTTATACAACATCAAAAATACAATAATAACGACTAATAGTATGATAATTGCTATAATCAAAAGTAGCACCTCCATTTTAGTTCCTTATTTAATAATTTCTTTTCATTTTATCTAAGGTTGAATTCATATCATTTGAAAAGGTATTGTTTGCATACTTATTATACTTTGGATTTTCATATTTTGTTTTATTGTAGGAAGAAGTATTTCCAATAAGTGGATAAACCATATTGGCTAATTTTCTTATTGCATTTAAGATTTCTTTTGGATAACCATTTAGGGAAATATTGCAATTGATTAACCCTTCTAAATATTTTGAATAAACTTGTCCATCAAATGGAATAGTACAATAAGGAATTGTTTCACGATTAAATAATTCTGTCATAAAAGACATTGCTGGATCGTTATAAAATGCCATTCCTCCTATCATTGTTTTTTCTGTTACGCCTTTTACTCTTACATATTTGTTAATGACTACTCTTAATTTATTTTGTGTTAAAACTCCTTTTGCTTTTAAATCACGTAAATAAGCAGTTAATGGTTGAATCGTAAGAACATCCATGCTTTGCACTAAATAAATTTCTTGTGCCTCTCTTAAATATTCATAAGGTGTTGTAAAATCACAATCTAATAAAATAAGAGAATAATTTTTAGCTAATGTTTCTAGCACATTTTCATATTCCTCTATTGCATCATTTTCTCCTGGTAAAGAAGTATATACATCTAAATTATGATTTACTTTTATACCATTTGCTATTCCTTGTACCAAATTTTCCATACAAGAGAATGCTGCTTTTCTTAATTCTTCTTCATTTTTCGTATAAATATAATAAGCATTTCTATTTTTTGTTAAATCTAAAATAGCTGTTTTGATACCTTGCTTTGCTAATAGTTCTGCTAAATTGTTTACCAAGAAAGAGGTTCCATTTTTAGAAGTTCCTACAAAAGATACAATTTTTTTATCTTGGGATAATAAATTTTCTAAATTGTGATTTGTTTTTTGGTAGGACTCTAATTGGTTTGTTTCTGGTTCTTCATAAGTTGGTGCTTCTTCCTGCCAAGTTGTATTTTGTGTTTGCTCTTGTTCTTGCATTAACTCAAAGCCTGGAAGGTTATCGTTTTCTTGTATCGGTTCTTCTATTCCTGGTAGAGTTTGCTCTTCTTCTGGTATCTCTTCTGCTTCTTCAAAACCTGGCAAAGTATTTTCTTCCTCTGTTTCGTCCCAACCTGGTAAAATTCCTTCTTGGTCTTCTACTTCTGGTGTTTCTTCAAAGCCTGGCAAGGTGTTTTCTTCTTCTATCGGTTCTTCTAATGTATTTTTTCTTGGTCTTCCTCTTTTCTTTTTAACCGGTGTTTCCTCTGTTGCTGGCATTTCTACTGCTACTTTTTTAGGTCTTCCTCTTCCTCTTTTTACAGGTTCTTCTATTTGAGGTACTGCTGGTTGCTCTTCTTGTGGTTCGTATTCTTGCATACTTTCCATTTTTTTATCAAAATCTTCCATTTCTTGTAGTAAATTTCTTTCTTCTTGTACTGGCTCTGTTTTTACCTTTTTAATACTTTTTGCAGATGGAATAATAACCGGCTTGGTTAGTTTGCTTTCTCCACTTGTAATAGACTCAATTTTAATACCAGAATTGTTAATTGCTTTATCGGTGTCATTGTTTCTTTTGGTACGACTTGGTTGATGTGCATTTTGCTTTTTATTTTTTGCTGTACCAAATGACATAATTTGCTGATATCTTGTACTATTTTCTTCTAGCACTGCTTTTACATTCAATGGCAAAAATTTAATAATGACTCTTAATTGTTGGTCTGTATATTGGGCTGCTATATTGTCAAAACTTTCTACGTAACGCTCTTCGTTTCTACCTAAACGCTTATAGTGTGTTAAGATGTTTTGAATTTCTGTTTCACTTACATCTCCTTCACTTTCTGGTTTATATTCTACATCTCCTGCGTCGATTTTATAATAAATTTTTGCTTCTTTTTTACTTCTTGGCTTATGAATTAATTTGCAAACTTCTTCTATGCTTCTATCTTGTTCTAATAAAGCACTATACACTCCTATTCCAAATAGTTTAATAAGTAAATTATCATTTCTTGTACGGCGATCTGTTGCAATTAATATAATAGGAATATCTTCTCCCTCTGTTGTTGCTGCTTCATCTGAAATATTGTCTAATTTCTCGAAAATAAAATTATCAATAGTTTCATAGTTGTTGTTTGTG
>CANRFE010000097.1 GCA_947629805.1 uncultured Clostridia bacterium
TATCAATTGGAAAATCATAAATATTTTGTAAGATTTCAATATTATAACTAGTCCTCATAAAATCTTTAATCTTTAATAAATACTCATTATATTTTAGCATTAAACGTTCGGAATTATTTTCATTCAATGTATAATGGGATGTTGTTATTTGAAGAAATTTCGCAAACTCATTTATTAATTTATATTTAGCTTGTTTTAAAACATAATCTTTTGCATCACAAATATTTTGATAAGTATCTTCGATATCATTAGTTCCTGCATATATTTTTAGATAGATATGTTCTACAAGATTACGGATTTGTGCAAGTATATTTTGTGATACAAAACCTCTATCAAGAACATTTATATTCTTAATATTCTTACAAATATTATTATTAATATCTTGAATTTGTTTATCTATTTTTAGCATAAAACCCCTTATGCTTAGCTTGTAAAATTACGGATTTCTTTTATTCACCAAAAAACTTAGTAAAGTTTGTGCTTGTTCAAGTTTCTCTTGTGAATTTTCGCCAAAAATTAATTTTGCCCAAATTTTATCAACCTCTCGAATCTGAGGATTTTTTAAATCCAAAAATTCAATATTATCCTTTATTAATACCAATTTTGATACAAAAGATTTCGAAATTAAACAACGACAAGGAACAAATGTTTTACATATATCAGTAATTTCCATTTTTCGCATACCTTCTTGATTTTTGGATGAAACTTCGCAAATAAGTTGATAAAATATTGTAGTCATCCAAGACGAAAGAAAAATTAAATCTTCATAATTTTGTAAAGAACAAACAACAAAATTTGTAGAAACAAAAATATCTCCAGTAGAAGTATAAACTTTTCCTATTGTTCTAATACCTCGAGGTATTAACAAAACATTACCAGTAAATTTGTTTCGCTGTTCTCTTTGTAATATTGCTTTTAATTCATTAAAAGTTTTATTTTTTTTCTGTTGTTTGCCATCCTGTTGTGGTAATTTTATGTACTCTGAAATTATTTCATCAATAAGAATTTCTTTATTTTCTACAATATCTAAAAATAAGGTATCTCCTTCTGTTAACTCAAAGTTATCTATTTTTGCATTTCGTAATCCTTTTTTTAATATAAGTTTTTTATCTTTAAATTTATTATATAGGTTAGGATTAGAATCAAAAAATAACAAATCAGAACCACCATTATTTCCAGCAGTACCTCTTTTTAGAGAGTTTTTATATTTTGCCATTTCATCAAACTTATCAGAATTTTTAAAGTTAGTGTTTACGAACTTAATTGCTTCTGCCATTTCACTATTCGTATTTCTCCACCCTTCTTCTATAGAATCATATAATGAAGAATATGAAACATTCTTAGCAACTATTCCAGGAATTAAATCAGAAAAATAATCTGAAAATTCATGCTTTATAGCACTTGAAAAACTATCAATATCTATATCGGGGATTTTGTCGTAACTTGCAATTATTTCTATGTTTTCAACGGGTTGTTTAACTTTACCAACAATTACACAAGTATCTTTTGTAACTTCATCAAAAATTTCTTCTCCTGGATAATTAAAAATAAGTCTTAATCCAAAATCTTTTAACAATAATGTTCTAATTATTTTACCTTCAAGACCTCTTGCAACAAGATGCGTTTTAGGAAATACACAAGATATAGTAGTTCCTTCTGGCAGTAAGGACAATAATAATTCCAAAAATACGGCTTCTAATGGCATTTGCCCTACATTTGTAAGGCAATTCCCATTTTTCAGCATTTTTATTTTATTTATTAACTTATTTTTTTGTGATGTACAATATATACCAGCAACAAATGGAGGATTTAACACGACTACATCTATATCCCTAAAATATTCTTCGTCTAAGTCCGCAATATTATAATTCGAAATCAATGGAGAATTTAATAACGAAATTGTATTTGCAAAATTAAGACCAATTCTTAATGAAAGTAATTCTAACAATTTTGGATTAATATCATTAGCAATGATTTGATTCGCAGGTAAATTAAAAATTTCTATTGCAGCACTTAATAAATTTCCACTTCCTGCAGCTGGATCACATAAGTATCTGCCCTCTGGAATTTTTCTTGAAATATATTTTGCTAATACAGAAACAAAACGAGCTAATTCCAAATCAGTAGGAACTTCTCCTTCATGCTCATGTCCATTTGATACAATTTGGTGTAATAGTGAAGCAATAGAATCACCTGACACATTTTGTTTTCCAAAGTCGTACAAGTTTGAAATTACACCATTTTCAATATCAATATTATTATCAAAAGTTTCTTGAGTATAGTTAAAAATACTTTTAAAGTTTACCTTTGAAGCTTCTTTACAAATTTTGGATATATTTTTATTAAACAATCTAATATCGTGTAAATCATTTCTATGAATGAAACTAAAAGACCCTCTAATGTATTCATATAACATGTATGCCAAATTTGTTTTCCATTGTTTAGGTCGATCTTTTACATTTTCTACAATGTTAGCAAATTGATCTAGTGTAACTAAATAATCATATTTATTTTCTATAAAATTGGAAAGCATTATTTTAAAATAATTAGTTAATTTCTCAACAAAATCATTTTCAGAAAATTCACTAAATTTTCCTATTTGAGATAAGCCAGGATTAATCATTTGTTGAAAAGATTTTGGTCTTGAAACATCATACCTAAAAGCATATGCAGTTTCTAAATTCGTCAAAATATAAAATGGTTGTTCATTAATTCCTGTATTCATTTGAATATAAGACATTGCTTGAAATTGATATCTTGCACTTTGAACATCATTTGGAGTTCTCTTTACTTCAATAACACAAAGATATTTGCCAGTATTTTTATTTTGTATAACAAAGTCCATTTCTAAAGAACCTGTGTATTGGTGATGTAATACACGATATTCATCATCTTTACATATTTTTGCAATAGCATTTTCCAATGCCTTTTGGCAAATTGGATGAAATTTATTAACTTCAGAATCAGAATAAGAAATCCACATAAGCTAACTCCAAATTAATCAATATATTTTTTTAATTCTTTTGCAATAACCTTTGCTAGAAGTGGTGGTACGGCATTTCCCACAATTAGATTACGACCTTGCTTGCTCCTAGATAAGATTTTATAGGAATCAGGAAAAGACTGTAGTCTTAGAGCTTCTCTTACAGTAATAAGACGATTTTCTTTATAATGAATATTGCATCCAACATTAGGACGATTAAAATATGTGTTTATTGTATAAGATGGCATATTAGGATCTAAACGTCCATAACAAGTTGTATGCCCACCCTCTTTTTGTAAACGACGAATTCTTTCTGATTTTACATCTTTCGGAATATCCATATAATTCCCACCTGGTTTAACACAAGAAATGATGTATTTATCTAATTTACTCATTGTTGGAACAAAGTGTTCCGTAATACTGCCCGTATTATGCATTATCTTTTGATAATCATTTGTTGGTTTCTTAGAATATGGGATTTCGGCATTTTCATTGTTTATAGCTCTCGGCAAATCCTCTAATGCTTCTTTGACACTTACATATTTTCTTAATAAAGAATCGTTCATACTATGTGTAGGTTTTGGGAATTTAAAACTTTTGCCAGATTTTAAACCAACAATAATAACTCTTTTTCTTCTTTGCGGAACACCATAATCTGCAGTATTAAGAACTTGCATTTCTATATTATAACCAACATTTAAGAACGCCTTTTTTAATAAATCTATAATTAATTCCCCTTTTGAATTTTTAGCAGATAATAGACCTGTTACATTTTCAAAAACAAAAGCTTTTGGTTGAATATATTTTATTATATCTATATATTTCCATACCAATTGACCTCTTTTATCTTCTGTTTGTCTTTTTCCCGCAAGAGAAAAAGACTGGCATGGTGGACCGCCAATAACAATATCTGCTTTTGGAATATCTTTGATATTTAAATCATTAATATCAGAGAAGACAATATGTCGCCCTATATTCATTTTATATGTTTCTACAGCATCATAGTTATTATCATTAGCCCAAATAATATCATATCCTTCTTCTATAAATCCTAAATCTAACCCTCCACCGCCGGAAAAAAGACTGACAACTTTATTTTTTTTCATTATGCATACTCCAATCTTAGTTGTTTTGTCTCCTCGTATAATTGCTTAATTTTGGAATAACTGATAGAAGAATATTTTGAAATAATTTTTGTTATATTATCTATTGCAATCATAGAATTTTCAGATAATAACATTTTTGCTTCCTTTTTTAATAATAATATGTCTTCGTTTGAAAATTCTTTAAAATTGGGGAACTTTAATGAATCAAAATCATATCTTTGAATTTTTAATAACCCTGCACCATATCTTTTGCCAATATTTTCAAGCTGATAGTATATATAATAATTGTTCAAAAGAGCAAAAGTTATTTCAGAATCTATTTCAGGTTTGATAATATAAAAATTATCTCTTTCACTTGATTACGACATGAAAATGTAATATAATAAACATAGGAAATTAACGAAAA
>CANRFE010000098.1 GCA_947629805.1 uncultured Clostridia bacterium
TTTCCTATCTTTTTTCGTTTATGAGTTTAACGTGTGTTATTTTACCATATTTTAAGCGAAAAAGCAAGTGTTTTTTCCTACTTTCCCTCTACTATAATATAATTTTTATCCGATTTTGTTAAATTTATACAACCAGATTTTGTAATTAATACCGTATCTTCTATGCGTACCCCAAATTTGCCAGGAAGATAAATACCTGGTTCATTTGTAAGTACCATTTTTTCTTTCAAAAAGCTATCATTTTTTCCATGTAAATAAGGATATTCATGAATATCTAGTCCCACTCCATGTCCTAAACTATGTACTAAATCATATCCATGTAATTTAAAATCATTTTCTACCATACGAGAAACTATTTTTATATTTGCTCCTTCTTTTAATTCTTTGGCTGTTTGTAATTGATTTTTTAACACCAAATCATAAATCTCTTTTATTGCTTCAGGAACATACCCAACAAAAATAGTTCTTGTCATGTCTGCGCAATATCCTTCATATTTACAACCAAAGTCAATAGTAATAGGATCTCCTATATCTATTTTTTTATTCGTTGGTATCGCATGTGGTTTGGAAGAATTTTTTCCAGAAGCCACTATAGGTTCAAACGCATTTCCTTCTGCGCCATGCATTTGAAAAAATTTTTGTATTTCAAATGCAATTTCTTTTTCGCTTTGCCCTACTTTTATAAATTTTAATAAATAAGAAAAACATTGATCTGTAATTTCACAGGCCTTTGTTATTTTTTCAATTTCTTTTTCATCTTTTATCATTCTTTGTTTTTCAATGGCTTTTTCTGTTTCTTGTAAATTATTTATTTTATATTGGTGCATATACTGTTTATATTGGCTATATGTTACATAGTCTTCTTCGAAGCCAACATTTTCGCAGAATAAGAAAAAGCTTTCAAACTCTTCTTGTGTATAATTGTGAAATTCTTGTACAAGAATTTCATCCTCAATCGTTAAAATCGAGTTTACCTCTTCTACATATCTTGCATCTGTTAAAAATATATTTTCCTTCCTCGTAATAAGCAAGGTTCCTTCTGCTACAATTCCTGTTAAATAACGAATATTCACTGGATTGGTAACAATCATTCCTTGCATATCTAGCATTTTCATTTTTTCTCTTAACCACTTTAACTTTGCATTCATAGGACTTTTTCTCTCTTTCTTCCTATATTTTCTATTTTCTCTACAATTTTATTGGTACATTCCTAAGGTAAATATTTTAGCCAAAACCAAAAATAAAACATCAAATGGTACTAACATGACAATAAAACTAGCAATTACAATAAAAGGTCCAAATGGAATATATTCATCTGTTTTCTTCTTTTTTGTGGCAAGTAAAACAATACTAATCACAGCTGCTAGTAAGAAAGCAATTAAAGAAATGCAAACCATATTCATCCATCCAAAGAATAAGCCTAACGCTCCCATTAACTTTACATCGCCAAACCCCATTGCTTCTTTTCCTGCAATTAAGCCTCCTAATAAAGTAATGAGTAAAAAGATTCCGCCTCCTACTAAACTGCCAAGTAATAGATTAATTCCTACATGAATATGAAAAATTCCCTGTAAAAAAGCAAAAATTAAGCCAACTTCAAAAATGGTTAAATTCAATCGATTGGGAATAATTTGCAACTTAAAATCAATGATAAAGGCAGATAGTAACATAGGTGCTAAAACAAGGTATTGTATTAAAGTAATTCTATCTATTAAATTCGATTGCCACCCAATTCCATATAATAAAGCCAAATAAATAATAGCCATGCTAAACATTAAAATATAATTTGGCTTCCAATTTTTCATATAAACTGTAAAAAATTCTTTGGAAAATACTTTTTTATACTCTGGTAATCTAATGTTACACCAATCTACAAATTGTCCTACAACAAGTCCTATGATACCTATTAACAAATAATAGAGAATAGGAATATCATTTATATACATTTTCTTTCTCCTTTTCTTGGTACTTTTTTATAATAAAATTTTCTAATGGTCTTTTTATTCTAGTAAGCAAAAGGTCCTTGTGTCCAATTGGTTTTACTAAAATAGAAAATAGATGCATACGGTTTGCCCCTATTACATCTGTAAAAATTTGATCTCCTACTGCTGCTATATTTTTTCTATCTTCTTGCAAGAATTGTATTGCTTTTTTAAAACCTCTTTTTAGTGGTTTCGTAGCAAAGTAAAAATAAGAAATATGTAAGGTTTCTGCTACCATTTTTACCTTTTGTTTTTGATTGCTATTGGATAAAATACAAAATTGAATTCCTTCCTTTTTTAAGTTTTCACACCATTCTTGAATTCCTTCTGGAATTTTCTTATCAAAATCTAAAATCGTATTATCCACATCTAAAATTAAAGCTTTTATTTTATTTTCTTTTAAAAAAGAAATGGTAATTTCTTTTACACTTTGCAAATATGCTTTTGGGTACAATATCATTTTTTAAGTATCCTTCTTCCTTCATTTCAAGTTTATCTTATCAATATGTATGTCATTTGTCAAGAAAAAGAACCGATATCTTATCGGTTCTTTTTGCTATTTTCTTATTTTTCCATCTAAAGAATCTAAATTATCTAAAGCTTTTCCTGTTCCTAATGCTACGCAAGAAACTGCATCTTGTGCAATCATAACATGAATTCCTGTTTTTTCTTGCAATAGTTTATCTAGTCCATCTAATAAGCAACCTCCACCTGTCATATAAATTCCTTTATCGCTAATATCTGCTGCTAATTCTGGTGGTGTTTTTTCTAAAACAGAATGTACGCTATCTACAATCATCATAGCTGGTTCCATTAAAGCTTCCAGCATTTCACTAGAGTGAATTGTAATGGTTTTAGGAAGCCCTGTAATTAAATCTCTTCCTCGAATATCCATTTCAATATCTTGAATTTTAGGATAAACACAACCAATATTAATTTTTAAATCTTCTGCTGTTCTTTCTCCTATCATCATATTATGTTTTCTCTTTATATATTTTACAATATATTCATCAAATTTATCTCCTGCTACTTTTAAGGAAGTACTTACTACGCTACCTCCCAGAGAAATCACGGCAATATCTGTCGTTCCTCCTCCAATATCTACTACCATATTTCCACATGGTTTTGAAATATCAATTCCTGCCCCAATAGCTGCAGCTATTGGTTCTTCAATTAAATATACTTTTCTTGCTCCTGCTTGGGAAGCTGCATCAATGACTGCTTTTTTTTCTACTTCTGTTACTTGGGAAGGAATACATATCATGATTCTAGGAGAAAAAATAAATTTTCCACAAACTTTATTAATAAAGTATTTTAACATTTTTTCTGTTACGGTATAATTCGAAATAACCCCTTCACGCAAAGGTCTTGTTGCTACGATATTTCCTGGTGTTCTTCCTAACATTCTTCTTGCTTCTTTTCCTACTGCTAATACACTTCCATTGTTATTATCTACTGCTACTACAGATGGCTCACGTAATACAATTCCCTTTCCTTTTACAAAAGCTAAAACCGTTGCAGTTCCTAAATCTATTCCTATATCTTGCCCAAAGCCAAACATTTGCATCTTCCTTTCAGTATTTATTCTTCTCATTTTGTTTCGTTTTTATTACAAGTTTGTTACAATTATATTACGTTTTTTTGAAATTGGCAATGCTTTTTTTTAATTTTTCCAAAGAAGTAGAAAAAGACACAAAAAATTGATATTTTATCTTACATAAAATATCAATTTTTTCTAAAAACTATAGAAACCATAAGACAATTAGAGCACCTAGCATAGTAGCCAAGCCCTTTTCTTGAGCAGATAATGTTTCTTGCTTTTCTTCGTCTCTTTGCTCTTCTTCTGTTTGTTCTTTTTCTGCTACTAGTTGAATCACTGCCCTATCTACTTTGTTAAAACGAAACGGAACTTCAAATTCTTTTTCTTCTTTTGAGTCTATTTTATCTATTTTTATGTACTTTGTTCCCATCAAAACATTATGCTTTGAATAACATTCTATTTTTATATATTGGTTTTCTATGGCTGTTTCTTCAGAATTTGTAATTTTTCCTTTTACAAAACCATTTACGGATGTTGCTTTTACTTCTACTTGCATAGGAAGGGTTGTTTTAATTTCTACTTTTTTACTTTGATAAGTGGTATGAATCCCAATATAAATCATGACCTGTGAAAATAGAAAAAAAGCAACCACTAGTAAGAAATAGATAAAAAATGTTTTCATTCTTGCCATATTTCCTTCTCCATTCTATTTTTGTTACATTTTTCTAAATACTCCTGCTACTTTTCCTAAAATTTCGCAGTTTGGTACAATAATAGGGTCCATTGTACTGTTTTCTGGTTGTAAACGGATATGATCTTTTTCTTTATAAAAAGTTTTTACCGTTGCTTCTTCTCCAATTAAAGCAACTACAATTTCTCCATTATTGGCTACATTTTGTTTT
>CANRFE010000099.1 GCA_947629805.1 uncultured Clostridia bacterium
GTTACCTCCGCGTTGTCGATTTCATCCTGCAGTTTTTCGATCTCCCGCTCTTTCGTTTTGATGTCATATTCTTTCTCATAATTACGTACTAAATTTTGATAATAGCCATAATCTATTTTTATCTGTTCCTTTACCTTCCATTCCTTTTTATTTATTTTCTGTTCTTCTTGTTCTTCTAAAAGAATAAACTCTCTATTCCAAACTTGTTCTTCTTGATTATCTATCTCTTTCATATTCCCTACTAAATTTGCTATAATTTTATATTGATACGTAATATTTTCTTTTTTGTCTGCTTGAAATTGATAGTCAAAATTGATAGTGATAGCATGAATTCCATTAGCAGGATAAAACAGACCAGAAGGAAGAATTTCACTGGTATAAAAATCATTTGTATTTAATTCCACTTCATAATCGCTATTTTTCTGTATTACATAGCTATAAATTTTTTGTTCTTTCTTCTCTAATTGCAATCCAAAATATCCTAATAGAATAGCCATTGTAAAGAAAATACATGCTACCCATAAAATAAAATTTTTCCTTTTCTCTTTTCTTTTTTTTCTCACTCTTCTTCCCCCCTTATTTTGCTTCCGCCTTTGTTTTGTTAGTATGAAAATACTGATATAACCAAACAGAGGGAAAACCAATATATTTTATAGAAAACACATATACTCCTTTGATTTGCTTTATTTCTACTAAATCCTTATCGACCACATTATTGTTATCTCCTTTTGTTTGATAATAGATTTCTTCCTTTTTCTTTATTTTTTGCACAACGCGATGTGCAATAGTTCGTTCTCCTATTTGATAAATAATAATGGTATTTTCAGGAATTTCTTTTAATTCTTTTTCCTTTCTTTTTTTGAAAATAATAACATCTCCTTTGGAATAAACAGAACTCATACTATTTGAAAAAACTACAATTGGCTCATAGGGAAAAGCTCCTAACATAAAACTAATTAACAAAATACAACTTAGTAATAGAATTCGATACCTCCATTTAGTAAAAAAAGTTTCTTTCGTCTTTTGTCTTGCTTTTGGCTCTTTTACTAATTTATATTGATATACAAAATAAATGATTGTTAGGGATACCACATGAAACGAACCACTTATAAACCAGTCCATGTCTGGAAAAATTGGCAAACCTATTACCATTAGCTCTTTTCCTACTCGATATACTAAAGGCACAGAGTACGAACCTTTTAAACTTAAGTACGTACATAAAAAATGACATGCAATAAAAGGTAAAACCGTACCAAAAATATATTGAAAAAGCTGTTCTTTATCGTTTCTTAAATCAAATAGTATAGAATATTTCGTCTCTAGGAATATGCATAAAAGAGTAAATAGGCATAGAAACCCTTTTTGGTTTTTATTTCGAACGATTATAATGCTTCTTGTTACCTCTATACCAACAATTGGCAAAATATGCACTATTATGTTTTTTCCTATAGATACTATGGTATGACTATAAGGACTTTTAGAAAATCCGAAAAAAAATCCGAAATAAAAATAAATAATCATATGCATAGCAGAAAGAAGAAACATACCATATAAATATTTTCTATTGTTACAAAAGCGAATAATATAATTTTTTTTATTTACTACAAAATAAATTAGCATACTTGCCCAAAATAATGGATTGCCTATATTTTGATAAAAGAGCATGTCTTTCTTTTGCCAAACAATAGAAATAAACCAATATACCACTAATACCATACATAATGGTTTATGTTTTATTTGTTTCATATCTTCCCCCTTGTTTTACGAAATATTTCTAAATTTTATAGAGAAATAAAAGAATTTCATACTGCATTCTATTTTTTGAAAATCCTTCTATTTCTCTTTTTTCTAAAATGTTCTTTAGGATTGTTCTTGTACATATTCTATAATTCCTGTTATGGTTTTCGTCTTTACTTCCGGTACTTCTGTTGCATTTTTATCATAAACGATTGTTACAGAAAAAGTTGTTTTTTCTCCTGCTTTTAACAAGGGAGCAAGTTCTGTTGTTTTATATAAAATAGCAGGAGAACCATTTTCTTCATCTACCTGAAATAGGACATTGCCTAACGTAGCATCAATTGTTCCTGCATTTTGAATGGTTATTTCATAGGTAATGGTATCTCCTGGTTTTTCTAATTTTGCATCAAACGTAACCGTTGTATTAGTATAGCTTGGCTCTCCACTTTGTACACCATCACTCATATTTTTTGCCTCTATTCCAATAATTTTTACATCCCATTCGCCTATAATTTCTGCTGTTCCGTTTAAGCTAATTTGCGTTGCAAATGTGGCATAACCTACTGCCATGGCTAATAGAACAATGATTGCTGTTGTAATAATTAAATTTGAGGTATTTTTCACTTTTCGCACCTCCTATGCTACTTATGTGAAATAATAAGAATCCACATACTTTTCTTTGGTACATGTATCCTTTATTATCATTATATGTTTTTTGTATCTTTTTGTTCTTTTATGTCGTTTTTGATAAAGCACAAAAAATGCACAACAAATAGTTGTGCATTTTTTTATTTCTGCTAGTTGTTTATTTCTGGTCCAATAAGATCTCTACATCTTTTGCTTTCTCTTATGGCTAATTGGTATGTTTCCTCTGTGTAAGCTCCTTCTCCTGCTTCATAGCTTCGAATGATTTCATTTAAATCGAATAATTCATAACGATTTTTTGCCCCTGCTTCTTTTCTATGAACATAAATTGGAGCATAGCTAACTTTTTGTATGGAAACTTCTCCTGTTTCTTTCTTTTTCTTAACTTCAATATGAAAAATAGCTGTGTTTCTCGTATTAGCCTTTGTTTGGTTAGAAAAGAAATTTCCCTGTGAAAAGATTACTAACCCTTCTTTTTCTTTTCCTTCCTCTCCTTCTACTTTTACCATTTTCATAGGTTGCAATACATGCGGATGAGAACCCAAAATAATATTTACCCCATTTTTTATTAAAAGTCCTGCTAATCTTATTTGCTCTTCGTTCTCTACGGTTTGGTATTCTACACCCCAATGCATGGAAACTACAATCAGTTCTGCCCCTTGTTCTTTAGCTTGATGAATTTGTTGTAATATAAAATCCTCTTGAATTAGATTGACACAAAATTCTTTTTCCTTTGGAAGAGGTATTCCGTTCGTTCCATAGGTATAAGCCAAAAAGGCTGTTTTTATTCCATTCAAATCGTAAAAAAGTATAGCTTGTTGTTCTTCTACTGTCCGCGATGTTCCCACATGTGCAATACCAGCATTCTCTAAAAAATTCAAAGTAGAAGACAAACCACTAAAACCTTTATCTAAGCAATGATTGTTAGCAGTGGTCATAATATCTACTCCTAATTCTTTTAAGTCAATAGCCAAATGTTCTGGTGCATTAAAAGTAGGATACCCGCTATACCCTTTTTCTGCTCCTGCCATGGGAGATTCACAGTTTCCAATAACAACCGTAGAATCTTCAAAATATTTTTCTACATTTTGAAACATATAAGAAAAGTCATAGTTCCCTGTCTCCTGATTATATGCTGCATTATATAGCGGTTTATGACAAAGCGTATCTCCAAAAGAAACAATCGTGGCAGTAGCATCTTCTTGTAATAACAAATCTGTCTCTGGCACTTTTAGAGCAGAATCAGCTGCTAAAGTACGAATCGGTAATAAAAAAGCCAGAACCAGTAACGCAAAAATACTTAGCATTGTTTTTTTCATTTTTTTTCCTCCTAATTCATAATCATTCCTTAGTAGTTTTACAAAATATAAGCACTTGGCTTAGTAACAATATATAGTTTAACATAAAATCTATTAAAATGCAAGTTTTCCTACTAAAACAATTACTTTATCCATCTTTTAAAAATATTTATTTAATATTAATTCATAAGCTTTTTTTACATCTTTCTCTTCCGTTAACTTGATTTCTGTATTTTTTATTTCATGAAACATAGCATTTTTTACTTTATTTATTTCGTCTAACGATTTTCCCTCAAAATCTTCCATATTTTCATATTCTATTAATGTTCCTAAGTTTTCTACATTTTGAAAAGCATATTCTACTTTATCTTTCTTATATGCTACAACTTTATATCTTACTCTGATAAGTTCTTCAAATTCTAAATGTTCAAATAATTCCTTAGCTTTTTCTAAGTCACTACAATCTAAATTTATCTTTTCTTCTGCTATAACATCGCCATTAGCATCAAATTCCTTATTTTTATAGGTAATTTTTTTTATTTCTGTATTTTCTAATTTTATTTTTCTTAATAATACAGATTTCTTTAAAATATTTTGAATATTATTCTTATTTAATTCCTTTAATTTAG
>CANRFE010000100.1 GCA_947629805.1 uncultured Clostridia bacterium
GATGCAAAAATTGCTTCCTCTCTTCTATCTTTAAAATTAGGAAATTTAAATGATACCATTGTCAAATGCGGATTTCCTATTTCTTCTTTTGATAAATATTCTCGTCTTTTAAAATATAGTGGATACAATATAGAAATTATTGATACAAATGCAGACAAAAGTTATTCTTTCTATGACTATTTGCATAATACCGCTTTGCAACATCTTGTAGAAGAAATTTCAAAACTAAATATTGACTCTCTTTCTATTAGTGAAGCTTATGATTTCTTATATCATCTTCAAAAAGAAATAAATTTGTTGGAAAGGAAAAAGTGAGTTGAATAATAATAATAATAATTTAGCAATTTATCAAAAATATATGGAATTAGTTTATTATACTAATGATTTAGTTCGCAAATATCCTAAGTCTGAAACTTTCGCTTTAGTAAAAGAAATAAAAAATTCTTTATACAATGGAATGCGCCTGTTAATGTATGGAATTAAAACTTATCAAGTACAGAATAAATTAAAATATTTGGCTGAATTAGATATTCAGCTAGACTTGTTAAAGGTATATATTCGTTTATCTTATAAGTACAAATATATTACCATGCAAAACTATACTGCTTGGAGTAAAAATTTAACTGATATTTGTAATATGCTAGGAGGCTGGATTAACGCATGCCGAAAAAAATAAAAAATTGTTTTTACCAAAAATTAACGTTTGAAAATTTACTCAGTGCTCATAAACGTTCTAGAAAAAGTAAGGGCTATCGAAATGAAGTTATTCAATTTGAAATTAATTTAGAAAATAATTTAATGAATTTGTTAAACCAAATTCGTAACCATACTTATCATTTGGGAAATTATTTTGAATTTACCATTTACGAACCCAAAGAAAGAACCATTAAAGCTTTACCTTATCGTGATCGCATTGTACACCAATGGTATGTAGAAGAATTTATTAAACCTTATATTGTTCCCAAATTTATTTCTACTACTTATGCCTGTTTAACAAATCGAGGAACCCATAAGGCAGCCGAAAAGATTCAAGAATATATGCGTATTCTGCAAAGAAATAAGGGAAACTTTTGGATTTTAAAATGTGATGTAGAAAAGTTTTTTTATCGTATTCATCCTATTATTTTATATCAGATTTTAGCAAAATATATAGAAGATAAAGATTTACTTACTTTTACCAAATTATTAATAACCGATAGTAGAGACATGAATGATGTTATTGGTATTCCCATTGGCAATTACACAAGCCAATTCTTTGCTAACATTTACCTAAATGAATTAGACCAATTTATTAAAAGAACTTTGCATGTATCTTACTACGTACGTTATATGGATGATTTTATTTTGCTTTTAGAAACTAAACAGCAGTGTATTGATTTAAAAAATAAGATTTCTGAATTTCTATGGAATCATTTGCGTTTATGTTTAAATAAAAAATCAAGATATTATCCTTGCCAAATGGGAGTCAATTTCTGTGGATATCGCATTTTTACAACACACCGTTTGCTTCGTACTTCTAATAAATGTAAAATAAAAAAGAAAATCAAAAAATGGAATGAACAATACCATCAAAATCAATTCAATGCTAAAAAAACTTTAGCTAGCATTCATTCTTGGTTAGGTCATTCCATGCATTGTAATTCTTACCATCTGCAACAAAAAATTTTAAATAGATGTGATTTTTTATATACCAATGCTACCGATTTGCAAATAGAAAAAAATACATTAAAGGATATAGAAAATTTTAACAAAAAAGTTGAGTGAAAACCTCAACTTTTTTTGTGGCATAACTTCGGATTTTCACATTTTGCTACTCAAACAAAGCTACTGTTTATGTGTTTATGATATAAGTACATGCTTATACCAAAGGAATTAAACTTCTTTGATACAAATCCAGTTGTTTTTCTTTTTTGTTCTAACCTCTCGGTAACGCCCGTAAGCATTACCCATCTGGGATGAAAACCTCTCGTTTTCTTGTGTATCGAAGTGAGGAGGCAGGCACAAGCACCGCACGGAAGCTATTATTGTAGTTCGAATTGCCATTGTTACGATTGAACGCAAACGCGCCTGCACGAGTAGTGTCGCTCCACCTACCGCCACGTTTCGTGAACGGATTATTGAAGCCCGGGAAGTTCGAGAAATACAGTTTAATCCCTAATTTTATTATGCTTTTTATTCCAGTTGTTACCCGTATTTTATTTTCTCGCCATGATAAAATCTGTGCCGAATAAAAGGGAATCGAGGCACAAGGAATTACCAAAGTGAGGAGGCAGGCACAAGCACCGCACGGAAGCTAGTATGGTAGTACGAACCGCCACCGTAACGATTGAACGCAAACGCGCCTGCACGAGTAGTGTCGCTCCACCTACCGCCACGACCCGTGAACGGACCATAGAAGCCCGGGAAGAGCGAGAAATCGCCGTTCCATGAGCTATAATACCAATCCGTTTCAGTAGTACCTGCATGACTTCCTGTTGTTTCTCTTATCGCATCTCCATAAATACTGGTATTCTTTTTAAAATTGTTTTGGTTTGCTGTATCTAGAACTATACCAGATCCATTTCCATTATCATAGTTTGTATCATGTGGGTAGATAGTAACATATTTTGTACTCTCTCCTGTGTCTTGTGTTACTTTCTTCGTATCTTTTTCTTCATATTCTACTCCTGTATTGTCTAATAATGCTTTTCCATAGGTTAATAAATTAGTATGTCCATTACTTACCAAACCTGCTGTTCTTTCCCATGCTCCTCCACTCATGTCATACACTCCACTTATATTTCCTGTCGTACTTGCTTTATAACCTTGTAAACTTGCCCAATTTCCTTGTGCTTCTCCTGTTAATAAATTATCTAAATTGTTTTGTACTTGTCCTGCACTAGTAGTTGCTCCTCCATATCCGGTTACAGCAAAAATTGTACTACTTCCTCCTCCTGCTGTTACATTATTTACTGTTATTTCTATACCTTCTTGTCCATATTTACTCCAGGAAAGGTATGTTACTGCTCCCCATTCACTATTTTTTATTAAATGACTATCTACTTTTTGCAATTGAAATGGGCTATTACTTGCTGTTAAATTTTTACACAAAATAAATGAATCTGACATACTGATATTATTATAACTTGGTCGGTTTGCTTGGAAAGTTGGATATTTCATTGTTGTTTCTGTTGTTCTTGTTCCATAATAATAGCTTGTATTAACTGTACCATCTTTTACTGTTCCCTGTATTGTCGTATATTTTATTCCTGTGTCTACTGCTGTACCTGGATTATCAGCATCTCCTACATACCCTGCTTCAAATTTTGCTATCCAAAAACCAGGAATCTCTCTATCCCATTCTCCATTTGCAAAATTATTGCTGGTTCCATCTCGAAAGGCTGGGTGTACGATATAACTTTCCTTATCTTCCGTATTACTTGTTACAATTTTCTTTCCTGCTTCTTCTGCTTCATTACTCGTTCCTTTCAAAAATACTACATCTATACTTCCTGCTTGTGAATTGTCTCCATTATTCTGTGTTATTTTATAAGCAAATCTTGGTATCCATACCCATAAGCTTCCATCTGTACTTTTGGCATTCGCCCATTGTTTTTCTTCATAATTATACCAGTCTTCTGTTTCTGGATTCTTTACTTCTGTTATGCTTCCGTCTGTACCAATTTTTACTGGTATTAACCCTGTTCCTTCTATTCTTGGCGTATTTACCTTTTCGGTTTCCTCCCATATTCCATCCTTTGGTGCTCCCATATTTTCCATTTCGTCATATAAGGAATTAAACATTTTCTCTTCGTCTCGTTGTGCTTGTTCCATATCTTCTTTTGCCTGTATTGCCATAGTGTAAAGTCCATTTTCTCCTAATACTAGATTGATACTAATTCCTGCCAATATCATTAAAATAATAATCGTAATAATTAAACTAACTAATGTAATTCCTCTCTTACTACGTTTTTTTTCTACTAGTATATTCCTTTTTCTTGAGTATTTTAGTAATCTCATTTTTTGTTCCTCCTTTTGTATAAAAGTGTGAGTTATATTCATACTTTTTATTCATTTTATATTATTTTAATTAATAATTCAAGTGTTTTTTATGAATTTTATTCACTTTTTTGGATATTCTTTTAATGATATGATAATTTTGTTAGTTTTTATAGGAAATGAGGCATTTTGAAATGTTAATTACGAACCAAGAAATTTTAAAACAATTAGGTCCAAAAGTAAAAAAAGCAAGAATAGCTAAAGGATTTACGCAAGAATATGTAGTAGAACATATTAATATTTCGGCTGACTTACTTA
>CANRFE010000101.1 GCA_947629805.1 uncultured Clostridia bacterium
AAATATTTTCTTTTCAACGTACTTTATGTTTATAGGTTATTACTATTCTGCATTTTTATTCTATCCTTTCTTTACTTTTCTGTCAAGTTTTTCTCATTAAAAAATTTTCGTGTTTTAATTTAATTTTATAAAAAAAACAAGAAACATTTGAATGAAATAAATGTTTCTTGTTTTTTCTTTACTTTCTAAATAGAAAATACATTCTTTTTATTATTTTTTCTAATAGCTGTTTTTTTCCTCCGTCCCCAAAAGCAGTTATTCTACTGGTTCTCCACAGTTGCTGCAAAATTTATCATCTTCGCCTAATTTAGCTTTGCATTTTTTGCAATATTTTGGCTTTGGTTTTCCACAATTAGCACAGAAGTTTCCTTCGTTTTCTATTCCACAATCGCATTTCCATTTTGCTGTTTCTTCTTGTTGTTCTGTATTTGCTTGTTTTGATTGTTCTTTGTTTGCCGTTTGCTCTTGTGTTTTTCCTTCTTCTTGTTGCTTGCTTAAGTCCATACTACTTTTTTCTGTATTTTGCCAAACTCCTTGTACTGCTTGCCCCATTACATTTCCTGTTGCCATATTCATCATACCAACACCCATAAAACCATTCATAGCACCATTGCTATTTTCTGCAGCACTTTTTACTGCTTCTGAATAAGCTCCTACCATTTTTCCTTGTTGCATATAAGCATTAGAACTTAATTCGTAATCATCAATTTTCTTTTCTGATTCGTCATCTAAGGTAACGGATTCTACTGCGAAACTATCAATTCTAATTCCTCTTTCACGAATTTTTTCGTCAAATACTTTTTCATCCATCATTTGACGAATTTCATCGGTTTGACTTGGCATTTCTAATACTGGTACTTTATAAGCACTTGTACCTAATTCATTTATTACATTTTGGAAAACTGCTAATACTTCACTTCTTAATTGTTCTACCAATTCTGCTTTTTTATAAACATTTGCAGTTCCTGCTAATTTTGTCATAAATAAAGCTGGATCCATAATGCTAAATGTATAAGTTCCAAAACATTTTATTTCTACTCTTAAAGGAGTAAGTGTGTTTGTCATTTGATTTGGAATTGGATGGGACCAATCTTGAAATGGAACTGGGGCAGGTGTTCCAAATTTATTGTCAATAATTTCTTTTAGGTTAAAGAAGAAAACTGCTTGTTCCTTAGCACTTGCTCCATCAAATGTAAACCTTTGCCACATTTCCTTAAATACTTCTCCAAATTGTCCTCCAAAGAAAGATGGTGAGGATGAACTATCGAAGGTATAAAATCCATCTTCTGCAGTTGCATCAATTACTCTACCATTATCATAAATAACAGCACATTGTCCTGGTGCTACTATAATAGTACTTTTATTAGTAATCACTCCTGTTTCTGTTGTTTTCTTTACCATTAAAATATCATTTGTCATATCTTCACAACGAATAGCCTCCTTCCATTGATCATGTAAGGTGCTTCCAATTGCATCTTTAGCTGCTTTTATTAATCCCATAATTTTTTCCTCCTATTTATTTATTATATATTTTTAGGATTCCAATAAAATATTGTATATCCTTTATATTAAAAACTTAAAAACTAATTTCTTAGTGGTTCTAAGCCAGATAATACCCATGTATTATTACCTGTTGTAATAACGCTTCCACAATACTCACATTTTCCAGCAGAAGTTATTTGTGTTGGTGCTCCACAATTTGGGCAATTGGTTGTTTGAATTTCTGCAGTTCCCTCTTGTGTTAATATTCCTGTTTTTCTTTCAAAAGTCATTTTATAGACGGTGGTTCTATCTTGTGTTTTACTACCTTCTAAAAGTTCTTTTGTTGTTGCATTAATAATATAATCTTTCATTGTAGATTTTAGGGCAATTTCTAGAATATCTCTGTCTCCTTCTTGCCTAAATTTGTAAAGAAGAGCATAATTTACTGCAATACGGTCCATAACATTAATACGATTTGTATTAATATAGCCTTGTACTTGACTCTTGTGTTGTTCAAATAAACTTTGTGTTTCAAATGGTCGCATTGGTTCCCAATCTCTTGCTGTCCATGCATTTTGTAACTTTACAAACAAATCTTTTGCCCAAGCTAACATCTTTTCTTCTGAAAAATTTGGATCTATTTGTTTAATTCGTTCTGCACAAATATGCGATTGATTAACATCTACTACTGGCGTATTTGGTGTTCTATAAGCCGAATAAGGAATATTTCTTGGTCTGATTGGCCCTGTATAATTTTTCTTGTTTTTAATTGCCCTTACAATGAAATAAACAATTAAAATAAGTAAGAAGCCTCTTCCTACATTATTTCCTAATAGCAAGCCAATTAAAAAAAATAAATCTCCACTTGAACCAGAACCGCCAGAATCCCAATCAGAGTCCCAATCGGAAGACCCCCAGTCCGAAGAACTTGAGCTCCATGAGGAACCTCCACTATCGTATCGGTCAAAGCTTCCCACATCTGCACAAGATATCGTAGAATAGAACATGAGAAAGAACGTTAGTATACAGATAAAAACTGTACTTCTTTTATGTCTCATTTATTTTTCCTCCAAAACATTTTTATTTTTCTACACTACTTATATCATACAATTTTTTGTAGATTTTTGTCAATTGTTTTTGCTAATTGTTATATTTTCCCTTCTAAAACTTATGGAAAAACTCTTTTATAAAAAAAAAAGAAAGGTCTTGGCCTTTCATTTTTTATTCTACATGATCTTTTATGTAATCAACCACATCTCCTACTGTTACTACTTTTTCAGCATCGGCATCTGGAATTTCTGTATCAAATTCTTCTTCTAATGCCATAATTAATTCTACAATATCTAATGAATCTGCTCCTAAATCATCAATAAAAGATGCTTCTGTTGTAACGGCTGTTTCTGCTACACCTAATTGTTCTACAATAATCCCTCTCACTTTTTCAAATATTTCTTCTTGTGTCATAAATTCATTACACCCCCTCTCAAGTGGTATCTCATTTTTCTTAACAATATTACAAGTTATTCCAATTGTCAAGTATTTTTTTCTAGTTTCCTCGAATAAAATCTGTAATTTCTCTTTAACTTTCTTTACTCTCCATTTTTCCTTCAAATTCTTCTGTCATTCTATCTACTGCTTTGTTTTTTACAAATTGTTCCGCCTGCTTTATTGTAAATTCAAATAGCTTCTCATCACTACTTCCATGCGCCTTTACTACGGGTTTTTTTACACCTAAAAATAAAGCTCCTCCATATTCTTTATAATCCATTGCTTTTGCTAAACGGTTAATAGATGGCATAGCAGGTATTGCCCCTAAAATAGAAAAAATATTTCTTTTAATGCTCTCTTTTAAGGTTCTTTTTACAAGTTTGCCTACTCCTTCTACTGTTTTTAAGAATACATTTCCTGTATACCCATCTGCTACTAAAATATCTAATTTGCCAGAAAAAGCATCTCTGCCTTCTACATTTCCTACGAAATTAATATTCAATTCTTCTGCTTTTTCTTTTAACAATTGATAGCTTTCTTTTACTAAATCGTTTCCTTTTGTCTCCTCTGTTCCTATATTTAATAAGCCAACTGTTGGATGTTCTATTCCAAAGGTATTTCGGTTATAAATAGTTGCCATTTGTGCAAATTGTAATAAATTAATTGGTTTACAATTTGTATTAGAACCACAATCTATTAGCATAAGTCTTCCTTTATAAGCAGGTAAAATTCCTGCTAAGGCTGGTCTATCAATTCCTTTTATTCTTCCTACTAATAAGGTTGCTCCTGTTAAGAGTGCCCCTGAATTTCCGGCAGAAATAAAGACATCTCCTTTTCCTTCTTTTAACATATTGAAGCCAACTACCATAGAAGAGTCTTTTTTATGTTTGATTGCTTGTGTTGGTATTTCACACATTTCTATAGTTTCTGTCGTATGTTGTATGCTTAATTTTGGTGAAATCTCAGAGACATCGTTTTTTCCATAAAATTCTTTAATTTTCTTATTGATAATTTCTCTATTCCCAATTAAACATACTTCTGCTTCTATTTGATTAACTGCTTTTACAGCACCTTTAATGTTTGCATCTGGTGCATTATCTCCGCCCATAGCATCTAATAATATAATCATGTTAGTTGCTCCTTTAATTCATATATATTGTTATTTTCCTATTTTATAACTTATCCTTTTCATTGTCAATCAAACATTATTATTTTATTATTTCTTTTTCTAATTTGCAATGTGTTTGACCATTTAGTCTATACAAAAGAAAAAAAGGCAATATATTTTGCCTTTTTTTATAAATAGATATAGA
>CANRFE010000102.1 GCA_947629805.1 uncultured Clostridia bacterium
GAAGAGATTGGTACATATTAGGTTTTGGAACTGCAATATAATCCTTAAATCTTCCTGGCATTGGGTTATATAGTTCGTGTACTACCCCTAAAGCAGCATAGCAGTCTTTTACAGAATTTACAATAATACGAAGGGCAAATAAGTCATAAATTTGGTCTAAAGTGCTATTGTCTCGTTTCATTTTACGATAAATACTATATAAGTGTTTTGCACGTCCTGTAATTTCTGCTTCTATTTTTTGTGCTTTTAATTCTTTTTTTATTTGTGTTTCTATTTTTTCAATAAATTTTAATCTTTCTTCTCTTTTTCTATCAATTCCTTCTACAATTTCTCTATAATCTTCTGGATATAAATATTTAAACCCTAAATCTTCTAGCTCCCATTTTAAGGAATAAATACCAAGTCTGTTAGCAAGTGGTGCATATAGGTCCATTGTTTCTTTTGCATTAGCAATTTGCCTATCTCTTGACAAATATTTTAAGGTTCTCATATTATGAAGTCTATCTGCAAGCTTTATCATAATTACACGAATGTCTTTTCCCATAGCCAAAAACATTTTACGATAGTTTTCTACTTGCTCTTCTTCTACCGATTCATAATTTAATTTGCTTAATTTTGTAACACCATCTACCATTTCGGCAATTTCTATTCCAAATGTATCAATTAAGTTTTGATGTGTAATAGGTGTATCTTCTACAACATCATGAAGAAGCGCTGCACAAATAGTGGCATCGTCTAATTCTAGTTCTGCTAAAATATAAGCTACCTGTACAGGATGAATAATATAAGGTTCTCCTGATTTTCTTAACTGATTTCCATGGTTGTCCTTTGCATAGTTGTAAGCCTTTAAAATGAGCTTTGTATCTGTTTTTCTATTATTTTTTTTCATTTTGTTTACAATATCTTCAATGGTATATTGTACTTTTGCTTCTTGCATGTTTTGTTTCCTTCCTTATGTGGTTTTAGTACGACTTTCTTATATCTTTCAAATTGATTTGCACATTTTGTCTTCCATTAAATTCATTCACTTCTAAAGTTCCTACCATATCAATTTTATCGCCGATTTGATATTCTTCTGCCAAATGCCCTAAGTTAAACCCAATTGCATCTACAAAAAAAGGATTCTCTTGCAAGGTTAATTTCATGTGTTTTCCCTCGGACAAGGCTCGAATGGAATAAATTTTTAAGTTTTTTATTAAAAACACTGGCATTTTATTTGCCTCTCCAAAAGGTTCTAAGAGACTTAATTCTTGCACTGCTTTTAAGTTTATTTCTTGTAAAGAAATTTCCTCATCTATAGCAATTATCGGTATTATATCACATATTCTGCTATTTTGTGCATATTTTTCAAAATCTTCTTTGAATTTTTCAAAATTTTCTTTTTTTAAGCTAACTCCTACTGCCATAGAGTGTCCACCATATTTTTCTAAATAGGTATTACATTTGCTTAATGCTTCGTATAAATCAAAACCCGGAATGCTTCTACCAGAGCCTTTTGCTTCCTCATTTTCAAAGCAGACCAAGATGCTTGGCTTAAAATATAATTCCGTAATTTTAGAAGCTACAATTCCTATTACTCCATGATGCCAACCGTTACCTCCTAATACGAAAACTTGTTTTTCTTCTTTTTGCTCTTCTATTTGTTGTTTTGCTTCTTCAAAAATTGTTTTTTCTATTTCTTGTCTTTTTCGATTATAGTCGTTTAATTTTTCTGCAATTTCCTTCGCTTCCTCTTTGTTCTCAGTAAAAAATAGGTTTAAGGCTTCTTGTGCTTTTCCCATTCTTCCACAAGCATTAATACGAGGAGCTAGTCCAAAGGAAATAGTATTCGAATCTACTTTTGAATAGCCAGATACCTCTAACAAAGTTTTTAGCCCAATATTTTTTGTTTTTTCTACTAATTTTAGTCCTAATTTCGCAATAACTCTATTTTCCTCTATTAATGGTACAATATCCGAAATAGTTCCTACACAAACGAGATCTAAATATTTCAAGTATGCTTTTTCTTCTAAGTGTTCCTTTTCCGAAAGTGCTTGTATAAGCTTAAAACTCACTCCCACCCCTGCTAATTGTTGAAATGGATAACCATTATCCTTGCGTTTTGCATCAATTACTGCTAAAGCTTTTGGTAGAGTATTTCCTGGTTCATGATGGTCTGTTACAATCGTTTCCATTCCTAAGGAATTTGCATATTCTATTTCTTCTATAGCAGAAATTCCACAATCCACTGTAATCATTAAAGTATTTCCCGCATTTGCTAATTTTTGAATTGCTTTTTTATTTAAGCCATACCCTTCTTCTAATCGATTTGGAATATAGGCGCATACTATTGCCTTCTGTTCTTGTAAAAATTTTTTTAATACCGTAATACTTGTTATTCCATCTACATCATAATCTCCATAAATTACTATCTTTTCTTTTTGCTGTATTGCTTTTCTAATTCTTTCTACTGCAATTTCCATGTCTGGCATTAAAAATGGATTATAAAAGTCATGTCTAGTTGGCTTTAAGAACAAATCAATTTGTTCTTTTTCTACTAAATTTTTGTTTACTAGTATTTTAGCAAGTAAGGTGCTAATTTGATAGGCATTCGCTATTTTTTTTACTTTTTCTTCTTCTGCCACAAGGCATTCCCATTTTTTCTTCATAGTTTCCTCTTTTTTTCAAAACAATTTCTTCTATTTTATACTATATTTCTTTATTTTGAAAGAGTTTTTAATATTTTTTTCTTTTCCCCTTAAACAAAAACAAGATAGAATAAGTCTATCTTGCTTTTATACTATATTTTTAAGATTCCCCCTATTGTTTTATTCATTGCTTCTTCACGATTCGATAAAATAGAAGCTCCTCCAGCTAATACCACTACGTCTCCTTCTTGTACATAACCTCGTCTTTTTGCCTCTTCTAACCCTTCGGCTATAATATCATTTGGTTTTGTTTTTCCTGGAATAAGCAAAGGGGTTGTATTCCAAGTTAACGCTAATTGACGATATGTTTTTTCATTATTCGTTAAGGCATAAATAGGACACGCTGGTAAGAAACTTGCTAACATCCTTGGGGTATTGCCTGTTTCTGTATAAGCAAATATTGCCTTTGCCTGCATTTCCATTGCCGTGGTTGCTACACTATGATTTAAGTTAAATTCATAATCTAAGCTTGTTAATGTATGTTCTCTTCTTGTAAACCTTTTCCAATATTTAATATAGGCTTCTACTGCTTGTGCAATTTGATTCATAGTTTCTACACATTTTACAGGATATTTTCCCATCGCACTTTCTCCAGACAGCATAATGGCTCCTGTTACATCAAAAATAGCATTTGCTACATCACTTACTTCTGCCCTTGTTGGTTTTGGATTTTCTGTCATCGAGTCTAACATTTGCGTTGCTGTTATGACTAATTTTCCAGCATCGTTACATTTTTGAATGAATTTTTTTTGCATAATGGGTACTTCATAAAAAGGAATTTCTACACCTAAATCTCCTCTTGCAACCATAATTCCATCACTATACTCTATAATTTCTTCTAAATGATCAATTCCTTCTTGATTTTCAATTTTAGCAATAATTTTTATTTTTTCTCCACCATTTTCCTCTAATACTTTTCGAATGGCTATAATGTCTTCTTTGGATCGAACAAAGGAAGCTGCTACATAATCAAAATCTGCTTTACATCCATCTTTCAAATCTTGTATATCTTTTTCTTTTAAGGATGGTAAATTAACATGTGTGCCAGGCAAATTGATACTTTTTTTATTTCCCAACATGCCCCCATTCATTACTTCACACACAACATCTTTTCCTTGTATTTCTTTTACTTGTAATTCTATTTTTCCATCATCAATTAAAATTTGTGTGCCTATTTTAATGTCTTTATATAACTCTTTATAACTAATGCTAACTCTTTCTTTATTTCCTATGATTTCTTCATTTACCAAAGTAAAACTATCGTGTGCCTTTAACTCTACTGGCATTTGTTCTAATTTTCCTGTTCTTATTTCAGGGCCTTGTGTATCCAGTAGTAAAGCAACTGGCATATTTAAT
The DNA here is from genome assembly GCA_947629805.1 of uncultured Clostridia bacterium. Classification (GTDB taxonomy): domain Bacteria; phylum Bacillota; class Clostridia; order TANB77; family CAG-508; genus UMGS1663. The sequence goes on from CANRFE010000102.1 coordinate 4,044, forward strand.
TCTTCTCTTGCTTTCTTTACATTTGCTATTTTTTGCTCTTGCTCTTGAAAACTTCCATGGGAAAAGTTAATCCTAGCTACATCCATTCCAGCTAACATTAACTGTTTTAAGGTTTCTACTTCTTGGGATGCTGGGCCTATCGTACATACTATTTTAGTTTTTCTCATATTAACCTCCAGCATTATATTACCATTCTTGATTATTAAGA